>CAZPII010000048.1:0-9965 GCA_964586485.1 uncultured Atribacterota bacterium
TTTCCAGCAATGCAGCAGTTGCCGCTAATCTTAGCCGGTCAATTTCTTCATTAATTGAAGAATCTTTTTCTATATATGTATCGGTTCTGGGGATATAGGCTTCCGGCTGATAATAATCATAATAGCTTACAAAATAACCTACAGCATTATGCGGAAAAAATCTTTTAAATTCATTACAAAGCTGAGCTGCTAATGTTTTATTATGTGAAATAACCAATGTAGGTAACTGTAAGTTTTGAATAATATTAGCCATAGTAAAGGTTTTTCCCGAACCGGTAACTCCGATTAAAGTTTGCATATTCTTCCGTTTTTGAAACCCTTGACTTATTTTTCTGATAGCTTCCGGTTGATCTCCCTGAGGAGAATAGTCGGAAGCCAATTTAAATTTTTTTTCCATCTTCACTAACCCTGTAATATAAATGAATAAATATCACGCCCTTGCAGCGGGTGGTTTTCAGAAGTCCTCTAAGAGAGACTAATTATTTATTATTGCTGTGAAAGTATCTTAATAAGTTCTTCCCATATTTGGATTACTTGTGCTTTCATCTGTTCGATTGATAAGCGATTATCAATAACATAATCTGCCATGCGAGCCTTTTTCTCCATGGGAATTTGGGATTTGATCCTTTTAACCGCTTCTTCTCTCGACAAGCCATTTCTTTGGTAAAGCCTTTTGATTTGCTTTTCATAATCAAGATAAACAACAATAGTCCTATCCACCAGGTAGTCAATATTTGCCTCATACAACAATGGAGCATCTATGATACATATGGTATCCCGGGTAGATTTATCTTTTATTTGATTTATCATTCTTTTTATTTCACTAATAATTTCAGGATGAGTTATTTGGTTTAATAAATTCAATTTATTTTGATTGGAAAAAACAATTTGGCCTAATTTTTTGCGATCAATCTCCTGATTATCTGCTAATATCTCTTCTCCAAAGTGCTGGACAATATTTTTCCACACTTTTTGATGTGGACGCATAATTTGATGTCCAATTTTATCGGCATCAATTATTTTTGCACCTAACCCATGCAAAATTTGTGCAACAGTTGTTTTTCCCGAAACTATACCGCCGGTAAGACCTACGATTAGCATCTTCAAAAGACTAACTCCTTGCTTTATTCCAAATCTCCCCATCGATATCCTGTTTTAAAATTAACGATAATCGGGAGACTCAATGATAAACTATTTTCCATAATTTTTTTTACAAGCGAACTTCTTGATTCCAATTCGGATTCAGGTATCTCAAAAATCAATTCATCATGAATTTGTAGAATTAACCCACTGGAAAGACCTTTCGATTCTATATCTTGATTTATTCTGATCATAGCAATTTTAATTAGGTCTGCTGCGGTCCCTTGAATTGGTGTATTAATTGCAGTTCGTTCATAAAATTCCCGGATATTTTTATTTGGACTATCAATTCCTTCCAGATACCTAATGCGATTCAACATTGTTTTTACATATTTATTTTTTCTTGCTGACGCAATTTGGCTTTCTATAAATTGTTGCACTTTATGATATTTTTGGAAATATGCTTCAATATAATTTTGTGCATCTTCACTACTAATCCCGAGATTGTTAGCCAAACCGTAACTGCTCATACCGTAAATAATACCAAAATTAATTGTTTTAGCAATTCTTCTCATCTCATCACTGACAATATTTTGATCGACATTAAATATTTGGCTTGCCGTATAGGCATGAATGTCTTCTCCTTGGAAAAAAGCGTCCAATAATTTTTGATCCTGTGACAAATGTGCCAGTATTCTTAGTTCAATTTGAGAATAGTCAGCAGATAAGTAAATATTTCCTTTCTCCGCAATAAAGGCATTTCTAATCGCTCTTCCTAATTCTGTCCTTATCGGTATATTCTGTAAATTAGGATTATTACTGCTTAATCGGCCAGTTGATGTTCCTGTTTGATTAAAAGATGTATGTATTCTACCAGACCGCGGGTTAATTAATTTGGGTAATTTATCAATATAAGTATTCTTTAATTTTTCCATTTCCCGATAAGAAAGTATCTTTGCTACTATCTCATGTTTTTCTGACAGTTTATGCAAAACTTGAGCATTGGTTGAATAACCTGTTTTAATTTTTTTGACAGTCGGTAGATTTAATTTTTGAAATAAAATACAGCTCAACTGTTTGGGAGAATTCAAATTAAATTCTTCACCCGCCATTTTAAATATTTCATTTCTGATTCCTTCTATTTTTTTAGCAAATTGCTGGGACATTTCTTTCAGGAAAGCAGTATCAAGCTTTATTCCCGTTTTTTCCATTTGATAAATTACTCGAATAAGAGGAAGTTCAATATTACGGTAGAGCCTATCCATATGGTTCTTTGTCAATTGATCCCACAGGGTATTTTTTAGAGAGATTAACAATCTGGCCTGATTGCAAATATTTTTTTCTTCTTCTGAAATACCTCTGCCACTTAGATTTTGGTCGGAATAAGCTATACTATCACTTTCCAGGTAAAGCTCGATTAATTTTGTTAATGAATATTCCTGCTGGGAAGGATTTAACAAGTAAGCGGCAATTTTAATATCAAAATAAGGATACTTAAGGAAAAAACCATTATCGCCTAGACAAACCCAGATACTCTTTAAATCAAATCCTATCTTTTCTATTTTTTCATTTTGAAAAAGAGAGAAAAGAAAATTGTTTATTTTTTCAATCGAGATGGATTCTTTTTTTGCTATTAATTTATCATTTGTATCGATTTTTACCAGAAATACTTCATTTTTCAGAGCAAAAACAACACTATCTACTTTATTGTAGGATTTTTTAGCTTGACTAGTTACAAATAAAAAAGAGAAAATATTTTCTGATATAATCTTTTTGCCTAGTTCCTCTAATTCTTTCTCATTATTAACTTGCTCTAATAGTAGTTCATTCTTCTTAATATTTTTATTTTCGATTCCAGCTTCAGGAATTCTTTCCAAAAGTTTCTTAAACTCGTATTGCTGAAAAAGTTCCCGCAATTGTGCATAATCAGGATTATTATAATGTAATGATTTAAACTCTAAATTCAAATTTATATCTCTTCTGATTACCGCCAAATCCTTACTTAATAACGCCTGTTCCTGGTATTCTTCTATTTTATTTCTGAGGGACATTTTTTTAATCTGCTGCTTATTTTCAATAATATTTTCCAGATTACCAAGTGATTGAAGAAGGTTTTTGGCAGTTTTTTCCCCTATACCGGGAATTCCCGGTATATTATCTGATGTATCACCTTTGAGGCCAATATAATCAGGTATTAAATCAGGAGAGAATCCTAACATTTCTTTAGCAGATTCAAATTGGTATTCCTTAACTTTAGAAATTCCCTTTTGCATTAATATTATTTCTGTTTCCTCATCTACTAATTGTAATAAATCCCGATCACCGGATATAATAACAGGATTATAATCACTTTTTTTTGTCTGATCAACAATAGAACCAATAATATCATCTGCTTCATATCCTTCTATTTCAATAGAAGGGATGTTTAATTTATTTACAATTTCTTTAATAATGGGCAGTTGATCGATTAATTCCTGGGGCATTTTCTCACGTTGTGCTTTATATTTAGCATACCGTTTATGACGAAAGGTAGGTTTTGGGGTATCAAATGCAACAATAATACCATCCGGTTTCTTTTCCTGCAATAGTCTCATAAGTACTAAAGCAAAGCCATAGGCAGCGTTAATAAGCTGTCCGTATGTGGTAGACAGCTTTGGCAATGCAAAAAAAGCACGATATATTAATCCTTGCCCATCAATTAAATATAACTTTTTTGATTTTTTACCCATTATCAATATTCCGCTTTCTTTCATAAGAAGGCTTCGAATCAGAAGTTTCCCATAAACATCTCTTTAATTTATTTTTTCCTGTTATCCTTTTTAACTGTTATTGAACTTGACATTACAAATAGTCTAATCTATAATTTTTTAAGATGTTTCAGGAAATGTTTATTATGCCGAAGTGGCGAAATTGGTAGACGCACTGGACTCAAAATCCAGCGAGCCTCACAGCTCATGTCGGTTCGACTCCGACCTTCGGCACCATTTTACCCAATCTTCTTAAGCCGTGTTGCCAAACCAAGCTTTACAGTTTTCTAAAAATTCCTCTATTTCTGAAATTACTTCCTCATCATATTTTATACCAATTTTATCATTTACCTGTTGATAATAATTTTTTTGCGGTGTCTTGAAATGAATAATGATACGATTTTTACCAGGATGTTTTTTAAATATTTTTTTTAGTCCCTTTAATTTCTGTTCATCCAGTTGATCTATATCTGCTTCAATATGCAAACAATGAGTATTGGCTGATCTATTTCCTCTCCTATTATTCTTTTGTTTTTCTTTTGCCTGGTACTCATTAATTTGGGTAATAGATTCAGCAAGTAACTTTATATTGAATTCCATAGCATCCATGCGTCCTTCTACAATGACAATATTCTCTTCTCTGAGTACTTCCTTAAAATTTTCAAAAGTTTTTGGAAAAACAATAACATCAATGGTACCTTCCAGATCTTCTAAGACAAAATAAGCCATCATATTTCCATTTTTGGTTGTTTTACGTCGAATACTGGTAATAATTCCCCCTAAGACTAAACGACTTTTATCGGTAAATCGATGAAGTTGAGAAGAATTGGCAGTAACTATCTGTTCTAATTTTTGATGATAGTCATCAAGTGGGTGATGAGAGAGATAAAAACCCAGGGTTTCTTTTTCCATTGTTAATAGTTCCTGATCGGCAAATTCCTCAACTTCCGGTAGTGGTATATTGTCCTGTTGTTCATCATGAGAATCCTTAGCCATCAAGGCAAAAATATTTGTTTGACCATTTCTTTTTTCTCTTTGAATTTCCTGTCCCAGGCTTATTGCCTTTTCCAGGATATTTAACATTTGAGACCTTTTGTTACCGGTCGAATCGAATGCACCACATTTTATTAAACTTTCAATAACTCTTCTATTCATGGTTTTTAAATCAACTCTTTTACAAAAGTCGAGAAGAGATTTAAAAACTCCATTTACGGTTCGCTCATGAATAATATTTTCAATAGCACCCCTACCTACATTCTTTACAGCAGCCAGACCAAATCGAATAGTCTTATTGTCAACAACAGTAAAATCGCTCAAGCTTTCATTTATATCCGGGGGTAATATTTTAAGATCCATATTCTGACATTCTTTAATGTATTTAACCACTTTATCGGTATTTTGCATTATACTGGTCAGAAGAGCTGCCATGTATTCTACAGGATAATGAGCTTTTAGATAAGCTGTTTGGTAAGATACAAAGGCATAGGAAACACTATGTGATTTGTTAAATCCATAGCCGGCAAAGTAGGCAATTAAGTCATATATTTCTTCAGCAGTCTTTTTATCAATGCCATTATTAACAGCACCACTGATAAATAGCTGGTGCTGTTTTTTCATAACTTCCTTTTTCTTTTTTCCCATCGCCTTTCTCAGAATATCTGCCTGTCCAAGCGAAAAACCTGCTAATTCACTGGCAATCCGCATTACCTGTTCCTGGTAAACAATTACCCCATAAGTGTCCTGTAAAATCGTTTCTAATTGGGGATGCAGATATTTAATTTCAATTTTCCCTTTTTTTCTATTGATAAAATCATCTATCATTCCGCTTCCCAGAGGCCCGGGTCTAAACAAAGCCAGAAGAGCAGTAATATCTTCAATGTTTTGGGGCTCCATTCGTTTGACTAAATCTATCATTCCTGAACTCTCCAACTGAAAAAGACCACAACAATCCCCTCGAGAAAGTAGTTGATAGACTTTTTTATCATTAAGGGGGATGTTATCAATATCAATATTTTCTTTTCGGGTATTACGGATAATCTTTAAAGTATTATTTATGACAGATAAAGTTCTTAATCCTAAAAAATCCATTTTTAATAAACCCAGTGATTCGAGTTCCTCTGCTGCATACTGTGTTGATACTTCTCCGTCAGAAGTTAACTGAAGTGGCACAAAATGGGTTAAAGGTTCTTTGGATAATACAACACCTGCCGCATGAGTTGAGGCATGTCTTGACAGACCTTCTAGCTTTGAAGAAACCTCAATCATTTTTTTGATTATTGCATCATTTTCCATTCTTTTTTTTAATTCAGGCTCAATCTGTAATGCCTTTTCGATGGTCATCTTAGGATCCATAGGTATAAGTTTGGCAATTTTATCAACCTGTCCATAGGGAATTCCTAAAGCTCTTCCAACATCACGTATTACTGCCCGAGCTGCCATCGTCCCGAAGGTAATAATCTGGGAAACTTTATCACGACCATATTTTTTACTAACATACTCAATGACTTCCCCCCTGCCTTCGTAACTGAAGTCAATATCAAAATCCGGCATACTAATTCTTTCAGGATTTAAAAACCTTTCAAAAAGTAGATTGTAATCTAAGGGATTAATATTGGTTATATTAAGACAGTAAGCAATAAGGCTTCCAGCAGCAGATCCTCTGCCCGGCCCTACCATAATATGATGCTTTTTAGCGTAATTAACAAAATCCCATACAATCAGAAAATAAGTAGCAAAGCCCATTTTGTTAATGACTGTTAACTCATAATCCAAACGTTCATTGATTTCAGTGGTGATATTTTTAAATTTATTTTTAGCACCTTCATAGCATAATTGCCGAAGATAATCATTATCAGTTAATTTTTCAGGTATATTAAAATCAGGGAGATGGGCATTACTAAAATCAATTTTCAGATTACATTTTTGGGCAATCTCTACTGTGTTTTCCAGGGCTTCGGGAATATCAGAAAAATGCTGCTGCATTTCCTCCGGAGTGTTGAAATAAAATTCATCAGTGCTTAATTTCATCCTGTTAGGATCATCAAGATTGGTGGCAGTTTGGATACAAAGCAAAATATCATGAGCTTCTCGGTCTTCTCTATTCATATAATGCACATCATTGGTTGCTACCAGGGGAATTTTTAATGAACGGCTCAGTTTGACCAATTGCTGGTTTACTTTAATCTGCTCCGGCATGGTATTATTTTGTACTTCCAAATAAAAATCTTCTTTGCCAAATATTTCCTGATAGGTTATGGCCAATTTCTCCGCTGCCTGGTAATTGTTTTGCAATATCATGCGTGGTATTTCACCTTTTAGACAAGCAGAAAGACCGATTAAACCTTCGCTGTATTCACTTAAAATCTTCTTATCTATCCTGGGTTTATAATAAAAACCTTCCAAAAAAGATTTAGTTACCAATTGTATCAGGTTCTGATAACCTTTCTTGTTTTTGACCAAAAGAATTAGATGGCTGGGTGATTCCTTTTTCCCGTTTGACTTATCTTTTCTACTATAAGGGGAGACATACATTTCACAACCAATAATCGGTTTAATATTATTTGCAACTGCTTCTTTATAAAATTGGATCACACCATACATGACTCCATGATCTGTTAGAGCCAGGGCTGGCATGTTACATCTTTTGGCTTTGGCAATTAAATCTTTAATTCGACAGGCTCCGTCTAAAAGACTAAATTCTGAATGTACATGAAGATGTACAAAGTTCTGCTTATTTGACATAATTCCCAATCTTTCTAAATTCTTTAAAAAAGTGGAAAGCCTATGTGAGGCTTCCCACTTTTTTCTTACCTGTATTAATACTATCATAAATACTTGTTTTATTTCTACGTATTTATCACTATATTTCTAATTTTTCCGTTCTTTTTTTGTAAAGTAAATATTATTTAAAGAATATTCTAGCAAATTCCAGCCATCCCGGATCAACTTTTTTAATCTCGTTAGTTGCTTCCTCCAGAGGAACAGCTATAACTTTGTTACCTCTTAGAGCTGCCATTTTCCCAAAATCCTGTTCTTGTATTAATTCCAGGGCTTTGACACCTGTACGTAATCCCAGTATTCGATCAAAAACAGTAGGAATACCTCCTCTTTGCATATGCCCAATAACTGCATGCCTGGTTTCAATACCGGTTTTTTCAGTAATAATATCCCCTAATGATTGGCCAATTGCTCTTTTCTTCAAAATCATATGGCCAAATTGGTCTAACTCTTCGTCTTCAGAGCCTGTTCCAGGTAGTTCAACCCCTTCTGATACTACCACTAGAGCATACTTCTTTCTTGCATAAACACGTTGCAATTGTTTACACATTCCGTCAATATCCGATTCTTCTTCTGGAACAAGTATCCAATCGGCTCCGGAAGCCAGGCCGGTATACAAAGCAACCCAACCTGCGTGTCGTCCCATAACTTCAAGTATCATTACCCGGTGATGAGATTTTCCCGTATCTTCCAAACTTTTCATTGCTTCAATAGCTCGAGTAACAGAACTGTCAAAACCAAAAGTAAAATCAGTTGCTGATAAATCATTATCCATGGTTTTTGGAGCTCCTACTACATTCACTTTTTTCTCCTGGTATAATTTGCTGGCAACACCCAGCGTATCCTCTCCTCCCATAGCTAAAATAGCATCAAGTCCATAATTATTAATTGTGTTTATAACGTTCTTCACTCCTCCTTCTATCTTAAAAGGATTGGTTCGGGAAGTTCCTAAAAATGTTCCTGCTTTATCAATTAATTCTTCTACATCAGTTAAATCTATTTTGAAGAGATTACTTTCAATTAAACCCTTCCAACCATCTCTGATACCAAATACCTCATGATGATAATCAAAGGCCCGATATACGGCTCCACGAATAGCTGGGTTTAAACCACAACAATCTCCTCCACCTGTTAATATTCCTATTCTCATTGACATCATACACCTCCGTAATTCATTTTTATTCCTAGCAAGTCATTATATTTTAAAATAATAGCTATTATGCCTTAATATTCGATCCCAATACCCTGATCCTTCCTCTTATAACTTCTTTAGCAGATTCTTTGGCAGGGGCAAGCACCTTTCGAGGATCGATCTCATCAGGGTTATTAGTAAGGTATTCCCCTGCTGCCTTTGTAAAAGCCATTCGAATACGAGTATCGATGTTAATTTTACTGATTCCTGCAGCGATTCCTTTTTTTATTTCCTCATCACTGGCACCGGATGCACCGTGTAAAACCAATGGCAAGCCAGTTAGGTCCCTTATTTTCTCTATGCGTTCTATATCCAGCTTGGCAATTAGCTCCCTACAACCATGGATTGTACCTACCGCTGCTGCCAGTGAGTCAATTTTCGTTAATTTGACAAATTTTTCAGCTTCCTTCGGATCAGCCATAAAATCCTTAATCCTTTCACGTGCTACTCCTGGTTCATCACTGGAATCCATTTTTCCAATCTGCCCTATTTCCGCCTCAACCGGAATATTGCAGGTATGGGCCATCTCCACAACTTTTTTTGTCATAGCAACATTTTCTTCAAAAGAAAGCTTGGAACCATCAAACATTAATGAGGTAAACCCAGCCCGTAAACAGCGTATATTTTGATAATAATCTGTCCCGTGGTCTAAATGCAACACTACTGGTATGGACGACCTTTCAGCCATTGTTTTAACCATACTGACTATCATTTCCAGTCCGGCATATTTGATTGCTCCCTGGGAAGCCTGCACAATAACCGGAGCACTTTCTTCTTCTGCGGTTTCAATGATGGCCTGCACAATTTCCATGTTATTGGCATTGAAAGCCCCCACAGCATAATGATTTTTCTGAGCATCTATCAACATTTCTTTACTTGTAACTAATGGCATATTGCTCTCCTTCTCCTTTTAATATAAATGTGTGTATATCTAATATTTAATATTTTTTTATTATATATTTCTTATTTGCTTATTGCAATTATTTATCTCAATTATGCTATTTATATTGGTAAAAAATTCTATACTTCCCGGATAAATAATCTATTATGGGTCAATACCTACCAATAAAAAAGCTTGAAAGAAATATATTTGTGAAAACCATTAATAGGTGTTATATTCATATCATCTTTGTTGTCATTAAAATAAGGATTGGTTTTAATAAATAAAG
>CAZPII010000049.1:0-9877 GCA_964586485.1 uncultured Atribacterota bacterium
GCCAGATATTGTTTTACCTCTGCAATAGTAACTTCTTTGCGGTGAAAAATTGAAGCAGCCAGGGCTGCACTGGCTTCACCTTCAGTTAACACCTGATAGAAATGCCGCACATCTCCCGCTCCCCCTGAGGCAATTACCGGACAGCCGGTTTTTTCCACCACCTGACGGGTTAATTCATTGTCATAACCTTCTTTAGTTCCGTCACAATCCATACTGGTCAACAGGATTTCTCCGGCACCTAACTTTTCTACTTCCTGTGCCCATTTGACTGCATCTTTACCGGTATGAGTCCTGCCGCCATGAGTGACTACTTCCCAATAACCGTTACTTCTTAGAGCATCAATGGCCACTACAATAGTAGAACTACCGTACCGTAAAGCAGATTCCCTAATTATTTCCGGATGTTGGACTGCCGCTGTATTGATGGAAATTTTATCTGCACCTGCCCTGAGTAGCTGATGAATATTATCCAGTTTGTGAATCCCCCCGCCTACGGTAAAAGGAATAAATATTTTTTCTGATGTTCTCCGAACTACATCAATCAATATATTCCTTTCTTCCCAGGAAGCAGTAATATCCAGAAAGACAAGCTCGTCTGCTTTTTCTTGCTCATAATAAGCAGCTAGCTCTACCGGGTCCCCTTCATCCGTTAAGTTTACAAATTTTACACCTTTTACGACTCGCCCTGCCTTAACATCCAGACAGGGAATAATCCTTTTGGCAAGTGCCATCATTCTTCCACCTTATGATCAAAAATTTGCACAGCTTCTTCCAATCTGATATTTCCCTTATAAAGGGCTTTTCCTATAATCACACCTTCTAAACCCGAATCTGCCAATTGCTCTAACTGGTATAAATCACTCATTGTAGAAATGCCACCGGAAGCAATTACCTTTAAACCACTATCTTGTAAAATCTTTTTTATCATGGAAATATTAGGGCCATTCAACATTCCATCCCGGTGTATATCCGTATAAATAATTCGTGGGATACCCAGCCCAGCTAAATAAGCAACAAACTGTTCAACTGATCGATCAACTTCTTTAACCCACCCCTGGATAGCCAGGTGATTATTCTTTACATCAATACCAGCTATAAGGTAGTTACCAAATTTTCGGGTAATATTATTTATTTTCTCAGCACCCTGATTTAACAGGAATGTTCCCAGCACCACACGTTGAACTCCCCAATCCAGGTATTGTCTGATGGTCGCTTCATCGCGGATACCACCACCTACCTGTACGGGAATATTTACCTGTTGAACTATTTTTTTAATCAGCAAAGGATGAACCGGTTTGCCCTGAAAGGCACCATCCAAATCCACAATATGTAATAATTTTGCCCCTCGCTTTTCCCAGTTTTTTGCCATTTCGCAAGGATCTTTGGAAAAAACCTCTATATTTTCAGCCTTACCCTGCATCAGGCGAACACAGTGACTATTTTTAATATCAATTGCCGGAATAATTAGCATTACATATTTCTCCAAAATTTTTTAATAAATTTAATCCCTGGGAGCTACTTTTTTCGGGATGAAATTGGACAGCAAATACGTTCTTCTTATGAACTGAAGATGTAAATAATTTATGGTAATCAGTTTGAGTCAACATGGTATCTTTTTCATCAGGAACACAATAATAAGAATGGACGAAATAAAAATAGCTGTTATTCTTAATTCCGACAAATAAGGATACACCATCTTCCTTTTTGTTAAAATGGTAAGAAACCTGGTTCCATCCCAGATGCGGCACTCGAAATTGCTCAGGGAAACGAACAACTCTACCAGGAATTAAATCCAATCCCTGGTATAACCCATTCTCTTCACTATAGGAAAACAGTAGCTGCATTCCCAGACAGATACCCAAAAAAGGCATACCCTCTTCAACCATTTCTTTAATAACTCGATCCAGCCTTTTTTTGGCCAGCACATCAATAGCATCACGAAAGGCACCTACTCCGGGCAAAATAAGTCCTGATGCTTTTCTAATTTCTTCAGGTTTATCACTAATTGTTACCTTATACCCCAGGTGAGTAAGGGCATGCTGTACATTTTTTATATTCCCCATTTCATAATCAATAATTACGATCATCTTTTCTCCCAATTTTATAAAACACCTTTACTGGAAGGGATATTCCCCTTCAGCCTTTTTTCCTCTTCGATTGCCTGGTCCAATGTCCTGGCAAATGCCTTAAATATTCCTTCAATAATATGATGAGTATTCTCCCCCTTTAATACATCTATATGTAAAGTTAAACCACCCTCATAGGCAACTGCAGTAAAAAACTCCTTCCACACCTCTCCGTCAATCTCTCCTATCCTGGATATTTTTTCTACAGGCATCTTTAAAAATATTCTTCCTCTGCCGCTCAAATCTAGGGCAGTACGAATCAATGCTTCATCCATTGCTAAAAAATAGAAGCCATAGCGCCTGATAGACTTTTTATCACCTAAAGCGTTTTTGATGGCTCTCCCAAGACAAATACCCAGATCTTCCAGAGAATGATGAGCATCTATTTCTAAGTCACCTTTCAGCTCCACCTGCAAGTCAAAAAACCCATGTTTGCAAAATAAGCTTAGCATATGCTCCAGGAATGGTAATTTACTCATTAATTTACATTTTCCTTCACCGTCCAGGTTTATTTTTATCCGGATGTCGGTTTCTCCGGTTTTTCTGTGAATAGTAGCTATTCTATCTTTCAAGGTGGCCAACCTCCTTTATTTTTATTCTTATTGTCTAACTTTCCAAACTAATAGAATAGACCGTGAACCAATTCTACTACCTGATTAACGTTTGCTGCCAGTAAATCAACATTATTTTTCATATAATATTCTTTCTGGCCTTTTTCCCTTAAAAAACCATTCCCTAAAACCAGCACAGAAAGACAATGGAGCTTACCATGGTGGTGGTTAAGATTTTTTACTGTCAGGAGGTCATCCATAGTATCTCCAATATAGAGTCCCATCTTTGATTTAAATTTCCCTAATAAAGAATCCAGACCATCAGGTGATGGTTTAGTTGAAAAATCCTCAGAAGTAACGACCATCTCGGGATCAACCCATGAACTCCAGCCTATTTGTTCTATGATAAAACGAGTTTCGGTTTTGATTCTACCTGTCAAGATTCCCACCTGGTAACTTTTTAATATTTCAGATATTTCAGATTCAATTAAAATTATTTCTTTTTCAATATTACCTTCAGTCTGAGTTACAATCTCGGGATGAAAACCATACAGATGAAAACAATTCTTTTTTCCTGCATAAAATTCTTTGGCTATTTGGAAAATTTTTTTCTTGTTCCAGAGAGCAAGCACATCCTCCACATTGCAAGAATTTTCTTTTACCCAAGTGATTAATTGTGGTAATCCACCACCGTTTGATAAATTTTCCTTAATAAAATCATCTATAGAAAGATGCCTTTCTTTTAACTCTTCCAATGATTTTGTATGATATTCTTTCATTTTCCAGAGATAGAATAAAACTACCGCGGCAGCCAGCTCCCAATCATTATTAAATCCGCCAATCATCTTAAATCCGGTAATTGTGTTTTTATCAACCAAATTTTCTTTTCCCTGCATATTTATAATGTTACAAAAATAGTATTGAACGGTATCAATAATTGTCTGATGATAAGAAGAAGAAACATCTACCAGTACACCGTCAATATCAAAAATAATGGTATCAATTTCAGACAAAAGAGAGTAAGCCTCCTTTTTTATTAATATTTTATTTTCCAATAAATATTCTTTATTCAAAAGTTTCTCCATCAGTAAAACAAAATTTCTACTTTCTTATCCTCAGTGCATTAGCGTGGGCAGACAATCCTTCCATGTCGGCAAAACGGGCAATCTTCTCTTTATCTTGCAGTAATTTATCTCTTCTGCAATAAATAATACTGCTTCTCTTTAAAAAATCATGAACTGACAACACAGAAAACTGTCTGGCACTTCCCATAGTCGGTAATATATGATTGGGACCTGCCCAATAATCGCCTAATGGTTCGGGAGAATAATGTCCCAAAAAAACCGCACCAAAATTCTTAATTTCCCCCAGGTAAGCCCAGGGATCATCAATCTGGAGTTCTAAATGTTCCGGGGCAAATTCATTAATTAATTCAATAACTAATTTAGAATTTTCTGCTACTATCACTTTACCGTGTTTCTTGAGGGAATGTATAATAATATCTTTTTTTTCATATTTTCCTATCTGCTGATTGATTCCAACCTCAACCTGTTTGGCTAATTGCTTGGAAGTAGTAACCAGCACAGCCCTGGCATCTTGATCATGCTCAGCCTGAGAAAGCAGATCTGCTATCACATAATCGGGGTTGGCGTTATCCTCTGCCCAAATCAAAATCTCACTGGGACCTGCCAGCATATCAATACTTACCTGACCAAAAACCTGTTTCTTGGCCATAGTTACATAAATATTTCCGGGGCCTACGATTTTATCTACCGGTTGAATTGTTTCGGTACCATAGGCTAAAGCGGCAATAGCCTGAGCACCTCCAACCTTGTAAATTTTAGTAATACCTAGTTCCTGTGCGGTCATTAATAAATATGGTGATATCTGCGGTCTAGAACCTACAGGTGTGACTACACTCATTTCTGTAACACCGGCTATAATAGCGGGAACCGCCCCCATGATCAGAGATGAAGGATATTCTGCCATTCCACCGGGTACATAAATTCCTACCCGTTCTATCGGTCGTACCAGTTGGCCTAAAATCATCCCTTCCTCTTGATGGGAAAACCAGGAATTCTCATACTGGGATTTATGAAAAGCTTTCACCCTGCGGATTGACTGTTTAACAATATCAAACATGCCATTGTCAATTTTGTTCTCTGCTTCTTTAAATTCAGCCTGGGTCACAGCAAGATCAATTTGTCGGAGATTATTCTTATCCAGATGATGAGTTAATTCTAGAAGACTTTGGTCTCCACCTTTTTTCACCTGTTCAATAATCTCTCTAACCCTTGCTTCAATTTCTTTCGATGATTTTATCCTGTCATTTTTTTTGATATTATCAAGGATAAATTTTCTATTTTCTTTGTTAAAAAACAACTTTTCCATTAATTTCATGGTAAACACCTTTTTTGATAGTTGAATTTTCCAATTTACAGTAAATATCGCACCCGCGTAGCGAGTGGCTTTGTTCCTAATGTTCAACCGCTTTTCTTAAAATTTGAACTACCTGATGCACTACCCGATGTTTGGTTTTGTAACTGATACGGTTAGTTATCAATCTGGCACTGATCGTGGCTATTTCCTCAATCACTACCAAATGATTTTGTCGAAGCGTTTTCCCCGTGGAAACCAGGTCAACAATAATATCAGACAATCCAATCTGTGGGGCAAGTTCTATGGATCCGTAAAGAGTAATGATTTTCCCATGAATTCCTTTCTTCAGGCAATAATTACGGCTTATATTGGGATATTTAGTTGCTATTTTCAACGGTAACCGTTGTTCTATATCCTTCATTACTTCTTCTTTAGTTCGGGAAGCAGCAAGCACAATAGAACATTTTCCCAGCCCAAGGTCTAATAATTCATAGACATCTTTTTTTTCTTCTAATAGAATATCTTTTCCTGCAATCCCTATATCTGCAGCACCGCATTCCACATAAGTAGGATTATCTTTTGGTTTGGTAATAATAAATTGAAAGGTTTCTTCCTGGTTATAAAAAATCAGACGCCGATCGTTTTTTTCATCAAAATCAATCAAACCGAAATAGCCTGATTCCTTCAACATATTAAGAATAGAATTAAATAATCGACCACTGGGCAAAGCTATAGTCATTATGGGATTTTTAATTTTTTTCATAGGGCATTCTTTCTTTCTTATTTGTTTGCAAGTCATAACGAATAACGCTATTAAGGTTCTCTGACTGAATATCAATCAAGTAACGTATCTTTTTTTTCAGAGAATATTGAATGGCTCTCTTTTTTGAACGTTCAACTTTTAACTCCATCTCGACAATATTGTTACTTTTTCTTAGTCTTTCTGCCAATTGAAAAGCTGTCTTTATTAAACTTTCTTGATACCTGATAAAATATTTCCGTTCATTTAGCTCTTCTTTATTTATTCGATTCTCCTGGGCTAATACTCTAAGTAATCTTTCTATACCAATTGCTACACCGGTAGAAGGAATATCTTTGCCAAACTTCTGGCATAAATGGTCATAGCGGCCGCCTCCACATATTGCTGAACCCATATATCCGGTATAACCTTCAAAAACAATTCCGGTATAGTAATCAAAATTTCTGATAATTCCCAGATCAATGAGGATATATTTCTCAAATCCATATGCTTTAAGATATTGATAAATATTTTTAATTTCCCGTAAAGATGTTCTTGCTATTTCGTTATTTTTTCCAAATGTTTTTTCTGCATCTTCAATAACAGATTCATCTCCACGCCAATGAGGTAATTGTAGGATGACATTCTGATTTTGTTCGGATAATTGGTAACGGATTAATAATTTTTCCAGTAAAACAAAATCTTTATTCATAATAGTTTTCCTGAGTACCTTTTTATGTTCCGGCATTAAAGGTAATTGGTCCATTACCGAATTAAAAAATCTGGCACTACCAATATCAATATAAAATTTTTTCAACCCCGCATTAAGTAAAGCCTGGATTGCTACAGCAATAACCTCTGCATCGGCCAAACGGTTATCTAATCCCAGCAATTCAATACCTGCCTGATGAAATTCCTGTTGATCTTCTGTATTATTGTTTTCTTTTCTAAAAACATGACTAAGATAATAAAATTTATAGAAATCTTCTCCGTCTCTTCTCAATTTGGTAGCAGCAACTCGAGCAATAGGAGTAGTCATATCGGGACGAAGAACAATAATATCGCCATCTGCATTTAATAACTTAAACATTCTATTCTTTAATTCCTGACCGATGCCTTTTGTTAAAATATCATAATATTCCAGGGTCGGGGTATCAATTTCCTGGTATCCCCATTTTCTAAATACCTCAGTCAATTGATATTCGCAGGATCTTCTTCTTTCCATATCCTCAGGCAGGATATCCTGAAATCCTTTAATAATATTCATAATCAACTACCTGGTGGAAAAAATCCACCAAAACCCCTCTTATGTTTATTGGTTTAATATTTTACCTTATTAAACTGTTAACAATATAATTTATGAAAGTATAGCATTGTATTTAAAAAAGGTCAATAGAAAAATAAAATTTTATTCAGGTTGTTCTTGCAAAATCTCATTTACTCTAAATATTTTGCGGAAATGAAAACCGGTTATAGCATAGGTGATAGCTGCGGGCAAAAGTTTTGGACGATGAAACAATGTCCAAAAAAAGAGTTTCCAATAATATTCTCTCCCCTTTTCTTTGATCCCCAAATACCATATTGATCTAAAAAACGCTGCCAGATAAACCCAACGAAAGCGATTTTTTCTAATTTTAAATTGCTTTACATTTATAGACTCAAGCAAAGATAAGACACGATTATAATAATAACGGGGTGAATAAATGGTCCTTAGTATTTTTTGATATCCCTTTAACAATTCGCAGTATTTCATTTTAGGGATAAAGTTAATGGTAAAATCGGTATTACTACCACTGGGGTATCTTAAAAAACGATTTTCTTTTATCAAGCGATGATACAATTTCGTGCCAATTGGTGCGTTCAACAATCCTACCATGGCAGTAACGATACCGCTATTTTGAATAAAATTGATCATCTCATCAAAAATATTGGGTGGATCATGATCAAATCCCACAATAAATCCACCAGTCACCTGCATACCAGCCCGTTGTACTTTGTGAATCGATTGAATTAAATCCCGATTCCTATTTTGTATTTTGTGGCACTCTTCCAGGCTTTCCTGATGTGGTGTTTCAATCCCAATAAAAACCGAGTTAAAACCAGCCTCTACCATCATATCCATCAGCTCTTCTTCATCTGCAATATTAATTGAAGCTTGTGTCCCAAAAGAAAAGCAATATTTTTTTTCTTTATTCCATTTGATCATTGCCGGAAGGATCTCATCCCTTAATTTTCTTTTATGGGCAATAAAATTGTCATCCACAATAAATACACCTTCCCGCCATCTCAGTTGGTATAATTTATCTAGTTCCTGGAGCAGCTGTAATTGTGACTTGGTTCTTATTTTATGACCGAATAAAAGTGTTACATCACAAAAATCACAATCAAAAGGACAACCCCGGGAATACTGAATGCACAGTGAGTTATATTTCTCTAAATTATCAATTAATTCCCAGGCGGGAACCGGTGAATATTCAAGATCAGCTTTCTTGTTGCTAGTATAAATTCTTTTTAGATTACCTTTTTGCAGGTCATTTAAAAAATCAGGCAAGGTTATTTCTGCTTCATTTAAAACCAGATGATCTACCAAAGTAAAATCCTGATAAGATGCTGTAAAAAGGGGACCGCCCGCAACTATGATAGCTCCTGTTTTTTTACAACGTGTGACAATTTCATTGGCAGATTTTCTCTGAATGGACATGGCTCCGATAAAAACATAATCTGCCCATCTTATATCCTGGTCTTTCAGAATATCACCAGCGGAAAGGTCTACCAATTTTTTCTCCCAATCCACAGGCAATAAAGCGGCAACTGTTAATAGGCCTAACGGGGGAATGCTTGCTTTTTTGGAAATAAATTTTAAAGCATAATTAAAACTCCAGAATGTTTCCGGATAAGCGGGATATATCAGTAATATCTTCATATAGGAGTAACCTCCTTTTAATTAATTGACATATCCATTATTTCTGTAAACAAATTTCTCAATTTTTTTGTATGTAATATTATATCAAATATTATATAGATTTTTTTCTATTTTTTTAACATAATACCGGCAGAAAAACGACCAGTATAGCCATTATTTTTCCTGCTGGAAAAGAATAAATCAGAATGACAGTATGTGCAAAGATGTGCCACTTCAATATTTTTTTCTGGTATCTGACAATTCAATAATTGCAACTTATTGGCCTCCCAGAGATTAAAATAACCCTTACCTTCTTCTGATAAAGAAGAAACAAGATTTTCTGTTGGAAATATTTCTTCCACTCTGTTAATAACCTCAGATCCTACCTGATAACAACAGGGACCAATAGACGGACCTATTGCGCCAATTATATCCGCTGGTCTGCACCCCCAATGGGACTGCATTCGATAAACTGTTTTCTGGGTAATCAAACCTACCGTTCCCTGCCAGCCAGCATGAATTAAGGAAATTACTCTTTTCTGCCAATCATAAAGTATTACCGGGACACAATCAGCGACAAAAATGAGAAGACATATCCCCTTTTGATCTGTTATCATAGCATCGCTGGTTCTTATAGACGTTGAGGCATCAAAAGCACCACTGCCCTTTTCTCTTTTACCAACAATAGATATTTGTGTTCCATGCACCTGATTTGATGTAGTAAAGTTTTTGGGAGAAATGCAAAAAGATTGTGCCAGCTTTTTACGGTTTTTGAGCACATCTTCTTCTTTATCTCCGACATGAAAAGCTAAATTAAGAGTATGGAAAGGTGGCTTACTATAACCACCTTTTCGGGTAGTAATAAAATGAAGTATTTCTTGATATTTGGATAAATTGGAAAAGGTAAAAAACGTTAAGGGTTTCCCTTCACTTTTACTAAAGTCAACATTTAATTCACTTTTGCTTTTGGATTCAATCATCATAATTCACAGTTGAAGCTTCCCTGATTTTAACTTCAAATTCCAACAATATGCTTCTCTTAATCCTTTCACTTTCCTATTGCTACAAATTTCCTGCTTATTATGTTATTTTATTAAATAACTTGTCCTTATTTATCTCTGTGAACATATTTGGATAACCAATTTTGCATAGGAGATAAATTCTTAAAAATATGAAAAAC
>CAZPII010000050.1:0-9619 GCA_964586485.1 uncultured Atribacterota bacterium
GGCCTCGGTGGCCCCTGTCCAAAACCTAAAGGCAATAATAAACCAAAAGCAGGAAACAATCCGGGAAAAAAGGTGTTCGCAAGCAAAAGAGAAATCGTAAAACCAATTATCCCCTGAAATACATAAATACTGACAATATAAACACCTGAATTAAAGATTTCGCGACTATGGATATGCTCTCTTTTTTTTAAAGCAATGGAAATAAACCCGATTGCCATGAGGTGATATACCAGACTTCCCAGCCGCTCGCTATTCAGTTGTATAATATCCAAAACCTCCGGACCCAGCACTAAACCGATAAATCCCGCAATGATAGCAGTGGGAAAAAGATATTTTCGAAAGAAATAGACCTTTCGTTTAAAGAATACCCCGATACCAATAAACAAAGAAAGCCACAAAAAATCTATAATTATTATCCAATTTTGGTTCATATTTCCTCCGTATTAAATTGCAATTATACTAAGAGACCATATTCTGGGAAAGTTTTATTAATTTATACCATTTATAAGCTGAAATAGAGGGATTTTCAAAACGGAATTTATATAGTTTGTCTTTATAATAAAATTCAAACTGGTTATTGTACTGGACATTGATTCCTCTAATTAGTGTCAGTTGAAAAGAAAGGGTATCCATAGTATCTCTTTCTAAGATAAGTTCTTTTCCTTTTAAAGATAAAATACCTTTCTTTGTAGAATTACTAATTTTTTCTTGTTTAATTATGTTTAACAATACCCCTTTATCTTGTAAAAGTATAACTTGGTCACCATTTTCTAAATTATTTTTTAAAAGTTCTTTACTCTGGCTTATCTGCCATTGATTCCAATCAGCAGGGTTATCAAAATAGTGATGTTGATTTTCAGAGTTGAAAAAACCATATTGATTATATTTCACCTCATAACCACAATTTTGACAACCCAGTATATCTCCACAGGAATAAAGTGAACCTATTTGATAACAATGTGGGCACAAGAACAGGTATAATTCTAACTTCTCAGCCAGATTTTTACCTCGATAGATATTCATTACTGTTCTCTGATAATCATATTCCCGGTAAGACAGGCTTTCGGTAACTTCTTGGTAAATATCTTCAACAGTCAATTCCTGGATTTTCTCAGATGTTAAGATTAAATCATAAGAAAAAGATATTTTACCTTTTCTTTTAAAGCTAGCCCAGCGGGGGAAGGTCAAGTAAGAACCTTTTGCCAACACCCGCACCACCGGTATCTTCAACATTTTAATCAGTTTGGCAGTAGGGAAAAGAATTTCTTCGGTGGAGCCATCCCAATTGCGATTGCCTTCCGGGAAAATACCGATAATACGTCCTGTTTCTTTTGCTTTTAAAGCTTCTTTGACTGCCGTAAAATCCGCAAAAAATTTTTTCTTGGGAATAGAGCCTTCTACCTGTAGAAGCCATCCCAAAAGAGGTTTCCGAAAATATTCGTCTGAAACCAGAAAACAGATAGGATCCTTGATAAAAAGATTAACCAAAACTCCGTCCCAGAAATTGGCATGATTTCCGATCAGCAAATAAGGAGGTATAAGTTTGGTGGTATCATTTTTTTCCAGGTTTAGAGAAAAAATATTTCCCAAATACCATCTGAAGCTATTAAGGAATAATCCGGATATAATTTTATTGGGTAATCTTTTATTTTTGTTCTTCATCTATAATATTCCAATTTTGCCAAATGCTGAATCAATAAATTTAATTTTACTTCTTTTTTTAAAAAATATTCGTTATTATAACAAATATCTTCTCAGCCAATCAATAGTATAAGGAACAACCAAATCAAAATGATCCTGACAACAATGATTGGCATTTTCAATATACAGTAATTCTTTTTCATCACCTGTTGCCCAATCCATAAAATAATAGGCATGCTCAGGAGGTACCGTTTTATCTTTTCCTCCTTGAATAATCAACATAGGCCTATCCAGAGGTGGATAGTTTTTAATATCCAGATGACCAAAATGTTCGTCCACTTCACTCATTTTATGATAACCGGTCATATAATAAACAGAGCGTTTAGTAGGAATACTAAGTTTTTTTAAATGAGAAAGCGGGGGAAAATAGGCAAATCCACCGTTGCTGACAACACAATCTATTCTGGGGTCAGTAGCGGCAGCCTGTATAGAAAAAAGTCCACCAAAACTAATTCCGAAAACACCGATCCGTCCCAGGTCTATATCAAAAGTATTGTTGCTTTCAAACCAGTCAATGATAGCATGGATAGCTTTCTCATAATCAGGTATTAAACGCATTTTCTGATGCAATTCACCCTGACCCGGCCCGTCAAAGTTGAATATATTAAAACCCGCTTTTAAGAAATCCTGGGCAAAAAAATGGTTTTCTATTTCTTTAATATTGTTTAATACATTGACAAATATAATTAAAGGCTGATCAGGCTGATTAGCTAACATGAGATATCCCGGTATCTTTACTCCCCGAAAGGGAATCTCGATTCTAATCGGTCTGTCCTGCTCTTCATATAATGCAATTGCCTTTTGATAGCATTGTCTGGCGAGGTTATGAGACTCAATTTTTTCCTCAACATCATAATAGTTAATAAAGGCACCTATATGATAACAACCTGCAGCACTATGAAAAAGTTGGCGCGCTAAAAATAAATTTCCTTCTTTCCTGGCATTCTCAGCTAATTCCTCCAATTCCCGCCCTTCTTTGGTCCACTGGTTACACCAGTCAAAATAATTTTTTACCCGCTTGACTACTCGTTCACTACGGGCAGGGTCCACACCACAGATAGAAAAACGATTATAATCGGTAGTAGTAATTATTTTTTGCATGGAAATCATTCGGGAATATACTTTCTCCCAAAATTTCATAGGTGGCAAGGTAGGCAGAGAAAATTCAGGAACATCAACAAAAACCTCCTCAAGTTTTTCTCTTGCTAATCCTTCTCTTTCCTCAATTTCCTCTTTTAATTGCTCTAAAAGGGATAATTTGAATCCTTCCCGATAAACTTGCTTACCATAAAATGTTTGTATATCTTCAGGCTGATCAGCCAGTAAATCGATAAATTCAATTTCCTGACTATCCAGCTCTCTCATCGAACCCAGATATAAATTAAATATGGCTGAATCAAATTTATTTTCTATATAATCTCTAACAGCAACATTATCTTGAATAATTTCTGCCATGGAAAAATTAGTCAAACCAAAAATAATGATTAAAATATTTATTCCAGCTACCAGGATGGATTTACAGCCTTTATTCAAAAGAAATTTTCTCCACATTTTACGTATCTTTTCCCTTCTTTCCAGTAAATATTGCACCCGCAAAGCGAGTGGTTTTTAAAACCCCTAAAAAGAGGGTTAATATTTCTAAGTAATATAACTATTTGGATTTTGGGTGAAAAATTGTCATCTAGCTTATCTTGATATTTTTATGAAAAACCTTTATTTAACCATGAAAAAGTACAATTATATTTCAGGATTGTTTTGATTTCAGCAATTCCTTTAGTTTTTTCTTGTTTAACTCTCTGAAAATAAAGGGTGTTTTTTTGTCTTGATGCACGGGTATCTGCTGTTCAAAAGGCTTCTTGTCCTCATTTTGGTAGAAAATTCCCAGGGGTAGCTTTTCTTTTTCCATCGCTCTGCTTAAAGCCTGACTACGTTCATGGGGATCATGATCTTCTAAATCATAAGTATGTTCTTTAAACCATTTAAAGGTATTGACTTCATTAAAAGTAACACAAGGCTGAAAAATATCTACCAGTGCATATCCGGAATGTTGAATTGCCTTTTTAATTACATCAGCAGTTTTCTTGGTATCTCCACAAAATACCCTGGCTACAAATGAAGCATCCATGGAAATAGCTAATGCGAGGGGATTGACTGGCTCGGAAATAACACCATTAGTTTGTACCGGTGTTTTAAACCCTAATTCGCTGGTAGGAGATGCCTGCCCTTTAGTCAATCCATAAACCATATTATTATGTACCAGATGGGTAATATTAGGATTACGCCTGATTGTATGAAGAAAATGATTTCCTCCTTCACCATACATATCCCCGTCTCCCCCTTCAGCAATAACTGTTAATTCAGGATTACAGGCTTTAATACCTGTAGCAGGTGGCAAGGCTCTGCCATGCAGCCCGTTGAACATATTAACATTGAGATAATGCGGAGTCTTGGCAGCCTGTCCAATACCGGAAACAATCACCACCTGTTGAGGTTTTAGGGAAAGTTCTTTTAAGGCTTGCTGTAACGCCTTTAATATCATAAAATTACCGCATCCGGGACACCAGGCTGTTTTAACTTGTTCTATTTCAAATCGTTTAATTTTTGTCATTTTTGACCTCCTTTTCCGGAAATAGCATTATTGATTTCCTCAGCCAGCTCATCACTATAAAATGGTAAACCGTTGTATTTCAATATCTTTGTATCAATACTAATACCAGTTGAGTTTTCCAGTAATTGAGCGAATTGACCATTATAATTATTTTCTATGGAAATAATCTGTTTGGCTTTTTTTAGGAATTTAATACTTTCTTCAGGGACTGGATATACTTGTTTAAAATGCAATAAAGCTACATCTGATAGATTAAGTCGATCAAGGGCTTCCTTGATAATATGAAAAGTAGATCCCCAGCCTACACAAAGAACACGGTAATTTTTTGGTCCCAGCAAATCCGGTGCAAAAGCCTCTTTTTTAAAGTCGGTCAGTTTACTGTTTCTCTTTTCCACCATTTTAACCCTGACTTCCATATCTTCAGTAATAAGTCCGTTCTCATCATGCTCATCACTATCAACTCTTACCAGGCCTTCACCATTATTGGGAATTCCTCTGGGAGAAATTCCATTATCTATATCCAGACTATAACGCTGGTAATCAGCATCGGTTTTGATTATAAATCTTTCTATTTTCCCCTGGGGAACATTAAATTCTTGTACATTATAATAAGTATCCATAGTATACTGATCAGTAAGAATGAACACCGGAACCTGATACTTATCAGCCAGGTAAAATGCTTTTTGCGTAATCTCATAAGCCTCTTCAATCTGCCCGGGTGCCAGTATAATAAGAGGAAATTCCCCATGACCGGCATAAAGAGCAAGCCGCAAATCTCCCTGTTCAGTACGGGTAGGCAAACCGGTAGCAGGTCCGGGACGTTGAGCCAAGTGTATCACCATCGGACTTTCTACAATACCGGCTAAACTTATCCCTTCACCCATCAAAGCCAACCCGCCGCCTGAGGTAGTAACCATAGCACGCCCTCCTGCATACCATGCTCCTATTGCCATATTGATGGCAGCAATTTCATCTTCAGTCTGTTCGGAAATAATATCAAAGTCGTGAGCATGTTGTGACAGGAAAACAAGTACACCGGTCGAAGGAGACATGGGGTAGGATGAAATAAAATTGCACCCGCCGGCTATTGCTCCCAACCCAACCGCTTCAGCTCCGTTAATTAACAGATTATCCTTAATCTCTTTATTTTTTTTCATATGAAGAAAATGCCGGGGATCAATAAGTTTTTCCTTTACTAAACGTTCTGCTTCCTGGTAACCTTTTTCCAGAGCCTTGATATTATCCGGGATAAACTCTTTCTTTTTCTTCCGGGAGAAATAATCCTTTAGGAATTTTTTTGCCTCTTTGATATCTCCTTCCGTTAACCCCAACAAAAGACCTACCGCTATAGTATTGGCAAAAATAATATTACCAATCTCTTTAGCCATCCTGGAAAAAGAAACATCTATGACTTCCCGATCAGTATCAAGTTTTTCCTGATCCCCGATAATAACTGTGCTTTCATCAAGGCGATCCGAAACATGGCCAATAGCATCCTTGTCCAGGGGTATCAAAAGATCGATTCGCCTGACAGGGGCCTGGACAGTATGATCGGAAATACGTATTTGGGTAGAATTACTCCCTCCCCGCACACGAGACATATATTCTTTGGTAGCAAAAACATGATATCCGGAAAGTTTCAGCATACGGGTCAACAATTGTTCAACTGTTTGGATACCCTGTCCTGCTCCACCGCAAAGAACAACAGAAACATCATGTTCCCGGTTATTTTTACTTTTATTTTTTGGTTCCATTTTTATCCTCCTTATTTGTTTTTCAATATTTATGATTTGCTCTTTTTGGCAGGTGGAATAGTAGGCTTTTTATATGGTATAGGGATATATTGGACAGAAGGACGTTTTCCGGGGCTCTGAGGATAGAGGTCCATTAATTCATAAATCTCCTTGGGCATCTCACTGGAAACACATAGGCCTAACTCTTTTGCTTCTTCGAATTTAATGGGATAATCATGTGTCCACCTTCCGTCAGTCAAGGTTGTTGCTATCTTTTGGGCTTTTTCTTCAGTACAATTATTTTCAGTGAGTAATCTTTTCACAAAAGAAAACACCTGCATAATCGCTTTTCGGGCAATATCTGCCTGAATAATTGTTTCATCATCAATCTCGTTTTTATCTTTATCTTTAAGCACATTTAAAATAGAAACAGCGGGGTATTGACCCAATTGGGGGTCTACGGGACCCAGTACAGCATTTTCGTCCATGATTATTTCGTCTGCTGCCAGAGAAAGCATGGTTCCGCCGCTCATGGCATAATGTGGAATAAACACGGTAACTTTTGCCTTATGTCGTATCAAGGCAAAGGCAATCTGCTCTGCTGCCAATACCAAACCACCCGGTGTATGCAGAATAATATCAATAGGGACATTATCATCGGTCAGCCGTATTGCCCTTAGAATAGCCTCCGAATCTTCAATATTAATATATCTGATCAGGGGTATTCCCAGGATGCTCATAGTCTCCTGACGATGAATCATAGCTATCATCCTGGAACCTCTCCTTTTTTCAATACGATGAATAAGGGAAATACGGGAAGACTCCAGGCCTTTTTGTCTCAACCATGGGGAAAGCAGTGAAAAAATAAAGAAAAACCAAAAAAACATGCTTAAATATTCCATTAATATACCTCTTTTAAACAATATTTATTTCAAAATATCTTTTTTAAAATTCTGATACTTGTAAATATTATTTTTATTATAGACAATCTATCCACTTAACGCAATGTGTTTAAATGATTACACTACTAATAAATATCGCACCCGCTAAGCGGGTGACCTCAGAATAACTAAAAAAAGAAGCACCCCTCGAAATCAATCTTAGAAGTGCTCCCTTAACTATATAAAGTTTTTATTTTATTGTTTTTAGTTTTTAGCAAAAATACTAAATACTTCAAGTGGAAAAGCAGATCATTATTCCATTCTTGCACTCTTGCAAGTGAATATTCCTACAGCATCTTTACTATATACTTGTACTATATTAATAATTTTCCGCTTTCAGCTGAAAAAAAGCCTGGGGATGATCACAAGCCGGACATTTCTTTGGTGCTTCCGTACCTTTAAGTACATAACCACAATTTCGGCAATGCCAGGTAACTTGCTGATCTTTCTTAAATACACTGCCCTTCTTAACATTGTCCAGTAATGTACGATATCTGGCCTCATGATGTTTCTCTACTTTGGCAATTTCATCAAACTGCAATGCTACTTTTTCAAAACCTTCTTTTCTAGCTACGGCTGCAGCATCCTTGTAAATAGTACCCCATTCCAGCAGTTCACCGTCTGCGGCTGCTTTCAGATTCTGAGCAGTATCTCCTATAACTCCAGCTGGATAACTGGCCTGAATCTCTACCTCTCCGCCTTCCAGGAGTTTAAAAAATCGTTTGGCATGTTCTTTTTCATTATCTGCTGTTTCCTGAAAAATGGAGGAAATCTGCTCAAACCCTTCCTTTTTTGCTACACTGGCAAAATAGGTGTAGCGATTTCTGGCCTGTGATTCGCCGGCAAAGGCCGCCAGCAAATTTTTCTCTGTTTCTGTACCTTGAAGTTTTCCCATTTACGTCCTCCTTAGCATATTGATTTGATTACATTAGTTATATAATCTAATATCCTGTAAAATCTGTTTTATTTATTATTAAACAGACTGAACTTCTTTTACTTCAGGAACAGCCTGTTTCAATGCCTTCTCTATGCCCATCTTTAAGGTCATCTGACTCATAGGGCAGCCACGGCAGGCACCGGTTAGTTTGACTTTTACAACTCCATCCTCACTTACATCTACTAATTCCATATCTCCCCCGTCAGCCTGTAAGGATGGTCTGATTTTTTCCAGAGCTTTTTCTACTTTATCTTTCATGAATATTTCCCCCTTCATTGTTTTTCCTGAACTAGAAAATCTTTCTCTCTATCAATAATTGTTTTTAAAGATATTTTTGCCAAATCAGCAATAAAGTTTTGCTCTATTCTTTCTATATCCAATTGTATCGGGCAATCCTCAACCAACGGGCATCTCTGATTCTGATCATAACACCCGCTTAGTTGAATAGGACCTTGAAAAATTTTAATCAGATCAATCAAAAATATTTGCTCCGCAGAAAGTGATAGTTTAAATCCTCCCCCTTTTCCCTTGCAGGATTCTACTACACCAACCTGATTAAGTTTTTGTAATATTTTCCTTAAAAAGGGACGAGAAATATTAAAATAATTTGCCATATGACCGGTGGTCACTATTTGTTCTTTTTCTTTAATCATAAAACAAAGCGCTTTTATGGCATAACCAATTTCTCTATTTATTATCTTCATTAAAATTAACCTCTTGTTTTTCAAATGATACAATACATGTATCATTATGTCAAGTTAATTGTTAGTAATTATCTTTATCGGTGCAAAGTCTTAGTGGCTAATTTTTCTCCCAAATCTTCACATTTCATCAGAATATCTGCAGTTAATTTACTGCCTCCACTGATATAATCGATGATGTTAAACTTAAAGGCTAATCCTATTTTTTGTAAACTTTCAATTGCAGGCATCCCACCTGTTCCTCCTGAGACAAAAAATATACAGGGCATATTGGCAGTTAAACTACCTTTGACTTTGCTTTGACTTGGATAAAAGGTACGATCAAAAAAATCTTTGACTGTACCAGCCATATAATCAAAATAATCCGGTGTGCCAATGGCAATCCCTGCTGCATTTTTTAAATCATCCCAGGTGGCATCCTGAGCTTTTTTTATCTCAACCTGGAAGCCTTTGGTCTTTTCAATACCCCTTTTTACTGCATAAGCCATCTCTTCCACATTACCACTATGAGAATGGTAAATAATCAAAATATTGTCCAACTAGCAACCTCCTTGAATTTTAAAATATCAATTACATGAATTTTATGGTATTTTTAATGATTAAGCAAGATATCCAAAGATAAAATATTACTAAGTATTCCCCTTATTTTTGAACACTTATAGATATAGAAAAATTAACAATCTGATTCCTTGAGAATTTCTTTAGCCTTTTCCAAATCCAGTTCAGATATCAAAATTCTAACCTCAGCCAAACCGTCCACAGTAAATGGATGTACTGACCGAGTGACATGTGATTGAAGCATACACCTTATGCCATAACTATCCAATAAACTCTGAATGGGGAGGGCATCTACTTCAGTTGGCACCCGGCATAGTTCTACAATTTTTGAATCATGATAATCTTTATCTTTTTTCTCCATGATTTTTAACCTTTCCAATGATAATTTTTAATATTCTATTCCTATTCTTGCCTGTACTCCTTTTTGATAAGGATGTTTT
>CAZPII010000051.1:0-3660 GCA_964586485.1 uncultured Atribacterota bacterium
TTCTTGATAACTTAGATTTTCTTGTTCTTGTATTTTAATTCTTAGCTGTTCAATCTTCTCTTCGTAATCTTTTATTTTTTGGGCATGTTTTTCAATTATCGAGGTTAGTTCTGAAATTTGGCCTTCTCTATCTTTAATCTGAGCAATTCTATCCTGTTGTAATTCAACTTGAGCGGCAATTTCCTCTCTGAATAGGCTGCTATCTACTTTAACCACATCAATTTCTTCCTGATATTCCTCCAGTTGATTTTTCAAATAAGAAATAAGCTCTCTATTTTCTTTATTCTCTTGGTTCCATTTTTCTTCTTTTTTGGCAAGTACTTCTTCTAAACTCTCGATTTCCTGCTGCATTTGGTCAACCTGAACTGACGAAATAATATCCTCATGCGCTTTTTCTTTAGCAAGAGTTATCTCTTCTTTTAATTCTTCCATTTGATCTTGATATCTGGTAAGTTGATTAAGTAAATCCTGATATTCAGACTGTCCAAATTCTGAATCCTTTTCTGATAACTGTTTTTCTATCATTTCCTTGTCATATTGTAATCGATCAAGGGTATTTTGATATGAGCGTTCAGTCTCTCGAAAAAGAGCAACTTCTCTTCTCAGTGTATCGATCTCAGTAGAAAAATATTCAATCTTTTCCTGTAACTTTTCTTTTAATGAAGTTTCTTGAGATAGGTTTTCTCGCAGGGAGAGCACTTCGTGTCCTATCTCTTGTAAATTTGATTCATATTTTCTGATTTCTTCCTGGAGGAAAGATATACTTTTCTGGCTTTCTTCTTGTCTGGATTGCCATTGATTTTCTTTTTCTTCCAGAAGAGCTTCTAATTTTAATTTTTCCTGCTCTAATTGAGATAATTGCTCTTTTATTTTTTCATCTGTTTTACCTTTGTTTGTAATTTTTCCTTTTAAATCTGTAATTTGATTTTCATACTGAGCAATATTTTGAATAAGCTTTTCCCTATTTAATTTTTCTTCAAGTAAATCTTTCTCCAAAGTAGCTGTTTCACTTTCAATATTTTTGATATTGGACTTATACTCTTGTACTTCATCTTGAAGGTGAGCAATAGTTTCCTGGCTTTCCTTTTCTCTAAGTAACCATTTTTCTTCTTTCTCTTGCAAGAGAACTTCCAGCTTAGATTTTTCTTCTCTTAGTTGAGCCAGATTTTCCTGGATTTTATCTAAAAGGTCTTTATTTTCTTCGCTAGCAAACATTTCTTCCTGCAATCCAATCATTTTCTGTTCATAATCTGCTAAATTTGTTTTCAGGATTTGATATTCCTTTTGAATTTTCCCTAAAGCCTCATTGTTTTGTTTAATCTCTTCTTCCAGCTGTTTTTTGTCTGACTGCAATTGGCTTAACTGTTGCACTTTGATTTCATCATCCTCAGTTAGCGCTAATTTTTGCCGGAGAAAATTAATTTCTTCTTCATATCGAACCATCTCTTGCTCTAAACTATTTCTTCTTCTATTCTCTGATTCTAGGTATTCTTTTAAATCAGATATTTTTTCATTTACTGTCTTTACCTCTGATTCATACTCCTGGATTTTTTCCTGTAACAAGGTAATGGTTTTTTGGCTTTCCTTTTCTTTGGATTGCCATTGGTCTTGTTTTTCTTTGAGAAGTGTTTCCAGTTTATCCTTCTCCTGTATTAGTTGGGCAATATCCCGGGACTCAATTCTACTTCTTTGTATGGTCTCTTCCAGTTTTTCACGTAATGTATCTATTTCTTCCTGATAATTGGCCAGTTGTTTTGCAAAATTTTCTACTTGTATATCTATTGAGTGGGCTTCAGAAGAAGATGTATCTTTTTTCATATTATCTTTCAATTGTTCTTCCAATCGGGAAATAGAAGCCTCCTGTTGTTTTATTAACTGCTCGGAATCTTTCAAAGTGCTTTCCTTTTCTGTTAGCACTGTTTGTATTTGGTTTATTCGCTCATAATTCAAATAAGCAATACCACCAACTACGAGAAAAATGATAATTACTGCTACTGTTATGCTTCTTGACATTATCCGCTCCTCTTTTGAACCGCTTTTTCATATTATTATAACTTAAAATCACAACTGAATAAAGCTTTAATATTTTAAAATAGGAAGCTTTACAAGCTTTCTTTTTTCAGGATGCCGTAAGGGCCATCATGGAGAAAAGCAATATTAATATGCTTATATGCTTTATTTTTCTTATATTCATATTCGAACAATTGATTCAGGCAATTCTGTATGAAAAGGGGGATATTATCACATAAGTGGCTATATCTTCTTTCTGCGGGAATAAAGTAATTTCCGTTTTTACCAGGAATAAAACTAAAGTCATATCTTGATAATTGTGGGCTGTAATATATAAAATTATCCATAGATACTTGTTTAAATACTTTGCTCCACATCTGAACTTGCCATTGGTCATGAAGTGGTATCCAGTCGGGAGATTGTATGAGTTTATTAAATTTTTTGGCCTCCAAAGCCTTTAATAAGTATAAAACTGATTTGTAGCTTGTACTGCCGATGGGGTCTTCATCGGTATTATTGGAAAATAGTACAAGGTACCCATCTTTTCTGATAGCCGGGATTGCAGCCACTGCTGCCTTGGCCGCTTGATAGTGATTGATTCCTACATATCCGGCGTGAGTAATAACAATATCATATTCCTTGTTAAGCGGTATCAGTACATCTTTTCTTAGTTTTTCTACAGCCTCTTGATGAGCAAGCTCTAAATCTCCGGCAAAAACACCGGTAATTTGGTAATTCTTATTAAGGGTAACATTAATAATAAAATCTATTCCAGCCTTTCTTGAAATTTCCAAAGCCTCTTCATGACAAGGATTTCCTTTAAGCTGTAAATCACAGGAATTTTTATCGTTAAGCATCTCGGGTCTGTGAAATGCATAAATTGTTTCTTTGCCTGCTAGACCGGGGCAAATTGATTTTCTTCCTCCAGAAACTCCTGCCATAAAATGACTTTCCACCAAGCCGGTTAATATTTTTATATCAGCATCAACATAAAGATGATTTAGATAAATTTCAGTATCCCGAATCGTGCTGCCTAAGTATTTTAAACAATTACGTTCCAGATATCTATGGTTAATTATTGCAATTCCCTCTGAAAATATACGTTCATCAAGCATATCCCTTAGCTTGGATTCTTCAAGTTCATGATGAGTCCCATTGGCAACCAGCAGTAAAATGTTTGATTTTTGGACTCCATATTTTAGCAAAATATCAACCACAGGCCATAAAATTCCTGACTCTCCCCGATACGGTACAGGCCTAGTATTATCAGAAATAACAATAACGGCTTTTGCTTCAGAGTTTTTCTTTAACTTTTCTTGAATAATTTCTGGTAAGGATTTTGTTCCTGTTGGTTTTATTAATTTTTCAAGTATAACTGACTGTGGATTTTCTATTTTTTGAGCAGTAGCCATTGTTAGAATATCAGTAGATTCTGGTAAAGGTATTTTAATAGAATTAATGTCAGTTTTAATGGTTTTGATTTTACTCATCCACCTATAATTTTTTTGGCATGTTATATGTACTTATCTAAACTAAATCACCAAAAAATGATTGTGAGATAGAGATCCCAATTTATTATTCAATAAATCATCTAATTTGTAATTATTAGAATTTCTTCTAAGTTTTTCACTGTCTCTGCCTTCTCGATCA
>CAZPII010000051.1:3760-9474 GCA_964586485.1 uncultured Atribacterota bacterium
TAACTACATTAGCAGAAATTCAGGATAGGATCACGACTCAATCTCCGGTATAATGTCACTACCATGGGGAATAAAAATAAATTTGGCCTGCTCACCTACTAGCTTAACGCTGTCATCAATCGCCTGCTGCAAATTTTTTACAGGAACAAAAAACATCTCTTTCAACTCCTCTTCCGGTATACCATCTGTTATAATCATTAATTTAAAGTCATTCAATGCTCTCGCGTAATACAGTGCTTTACTGGAAGACTCAGGAGTAAAACCTTCTTTTTTGAACCTTTCGATAACCTCTTTGGGGTTTTTAGCATCTTTCAGCCAACCTCCAAATTTTCCTATACCATCCCTGGATTCCGAAGCCAATATAATTATACCGCCTTTTTTACAGCACATTTCGGCAGGTACTACAGCTTTTTGAGATTGATGTAAATCGAAATCTCTCGGAAAACCTCCAGGACTTGTAATAACCACATCTGCTTTTTCAGGTACTTTTGCTCGGTGAATTTTATTGCATAAATCCACACCTTTTCTGTGAGCCTTATCAAGCTCTCCAGCAAAAATATCGGCTATTTCTTCATTAATATTATTCACCACATTTACTATAAAATCTACTCCAGCCATTCTGGCTGCCTCCAAAGAAGCTTCATGCATCGGATTACCGTCTATCCATCCCATGGATGGTTCAAATGGTCTTATCGGGAAGGAATGGTGTGGTCGAATTGTATCAATTCCTGAGATGCCAGGTAATACGCTTTTTCTTCCACCACCAAATCCTGCCGAGTGGTGTGGGGATACAATCCCGGTTAATATTTTTAGTGATGCATTTATAAATAATTTGTTAATGTAAACAGGTATTTTTTGTCTGGTTGTCCCAATATATTCTAAATTTTCTTCATCTAAATCACTATGGTTATAAATCTTTATTCGCCTTACAATTTCAGATCCAAGCATGCCTTCTAACTCTTCTTTGGTATTTCCTCTATGATTACCGGTTGCAACCAATAATTTTATTTTATCATCTTTGATACCAGCTTCATTAAGTACCTTAACTATGCCTGGTATTAATATCTCTGAATGACATGGTCTGGTAATATCGTTTATTACTATCACTGCATCTTTTTTACTGTTAGCTAAAGACCTGAGGGGAGAAGTACCAATCGGTTTTTCTAATTTTTCCACCAATATTTCACGTGGGTTATCAAGTGGTTTTACATAAGTCGGTTCCATGGTGGCTATAAGATTTGGTACCTCAGCACTTAGCTTGCCCTTTCCATAAGGTACTGAAATTTTCATTTAACCTTCCCCTTATCTATTTTTACATTTCGGTTGCTTGTATTGCTGACTAGAAAAACAAAACTGCTTTTCTATTTTCTATAATATCATTTTTATTTATGGATTAATAATATATTACATGATGCCATCATTAATACTCATAATCCTTTTATAACCTTACAAATTTCTTCTCCCATATCTTCCGTACTTGATGAACCACCAAGATCAGCAGTAATATGCTTTTTCTCTGAAAGTACATTGTTCATCCCTGACTCAATGTCTCTGGAAGCTTGAACTGCTTTTGGGTCATTTTTTTTATTTCCCAGCCACGAAATCATCATCTGTGCAGACATAATCATTGCATATGGATTTGCAATATGCTTTCCGGCTATATCTGGAGCAGAGCCATGTGTAGCTTGAGCCATAGCATATTTTGGTCCAACACATAGTCCAGGTGCCATTCCAAGGCCACCGACAAGTCCGGCAGCCTCATCAGAGAGGATATCTCCAAACATATTCGTTGTAACAATTACATCAAATTTCTGGGGGCGCATTACCAGGTTCATTGCAAATGTATCAACAACCATATTATCGAATTCAATATCAGAATATTCCTTGCTGACTTCTTTGCAACTATCAACAAATAATCCACAGCCTAACTTAAACACGGTATTTTTATGAACTGCTGTAACCTTTCTTTTCTTGTTTCTCTGTCGAGCTAATTCAAAAGCCGTTTTGGCTACCATCTTGGAATTACGCTCAGTAATAACTCTGACAGATAACGCCATATTCGGTGTAGGCATGAATTCTCCTATTCCCTTATACATATTTCTGTCCGGTTGAAAGTCTTCATTATTTTCCCTGACAATAATTATATCAACATCTTTATGTAAGCTGGGAATATGTGAATAGGATTTTGCTGGACGTATATTGCTTGCTAAGTCAAAATTTCTACGCAGGATTGGATGAGGATTAACTGCTTTTGGATCATTTTTTGGGTAAGCCATATGACCAATGGGACCTAATATCCATCCATCCAAATTATACAAATTTTTAAGAGTACTTTCTGGAAGAGTTTCTCCGCTTTCAAGATAAGATGGGTAACCAATTGGCAAATCAATCCAATCTATAGTTATTTCTTCGTATTTTTCAATTGCAGTATTTAAAACCTGAACCGCTATCGGAACTACTTCTAATCCAATATCGTCTCCCTTTAAAATACCAATTTTATATCTTGCCATATTTATTTCCCCGCTCATGATTATTGTTTTTTATAAATTATATTTTTATTTGAACTTTTAAATAATATTCTTTATTATCGCTATTTTATTTTTCTTTTTTTGGCTTTTTAATATAGTTACCATAGATCGAATATGCTACACTTATAATGGCAATGACAATTAAAACTAAAGAAATTGGATTTTGTATAAATATTGCCCAGTCACCATTAGACGATGTTAAGGATCTCCTGAAATTCGTTTCCACCAAATAACCAAGGACAAAGCCAAGCGCAGTAGCGGTTACCGGATAATCATAAATTTTCAAAATCAAACCCAGTAAACCAAAGATCAAAACTGAAAATACATCAAACATGCTGTTATTAACGGAAAAAGCGCCAACAAATATAATTGCTAATATACAGGCATTCATAATTGCTTCCGGTACATTAACTATTTTTATCAGCAGTTTAATAAAAAATAATGCAACAAATATCATTGCTATATTCGCAACAAATAAGGAAACAAAAATAGAATATGGTATTTCAGGGTTAGTAATAAATAGCATAGGACCCGGTCTGAGACCATGAATAATAAGCACTCCTAACATAATTGCAGTTGAATTTGAACCAGGTATACCTAATGATAGCAAGGGAACCATTGCACCCCCTGTTACTCCGTTGTTGGTTGCTTCAGGAGCAGCAACTCCTTCTAAAACACCTTTACCAAAATTTTCAGGATGTTTAGACCATCTTCTTGCTTCATTATATCCAATCCAACAAGCTATAGATGCACCTGCCCCGGGCATAGCCCCAACAAAAATACCAATAATTGAACCCATAATAATAATAGGCAAAGAATTGGTATAATCCTTTAAATTTGGATATTTAGAAGTAATTTTAAAATCCACAGTAACTCTTTCTATTTTTTTATATATAATGTATAAAACCTGGCTAAGGGCAAATATCCCCATATAAAAAGGTATCAACTCAAATCCCTCAATTAAATTATCAATACCAAACCCAAATCTTACTTTACCTGAAAATGGGTCCAGTCCGATGGTGGCCAGAAGCAAACCGAGGGAAGCAGCAATCAAGCCCTTGAAGACATCTGTAGATAAAGATGCTACCAACGTCAAGCCCAGAAGAGCTAAAGCAAAATATTCAGGAGGACCAAAAGCCAGGGCTACTTTAGCTAATGGAATAGCTAATATCATCAATACAACGCTAGCAATTAGGCCTCCAGTAACACTGGCATATAATGACATTCCTAACGCAAGACCTGTCTTGCCCTGAAGATGAAGGGGATATCCATCCATAACAGTAGCAGCTGAGGAAGGAGTGCCAGGTGTTCCTATTAAGATAGAAGGGATAGAACCTCCATATTGTCCCCCACAATAAATTCCTGCATACATTAATATTGCTACAGTTGGATCCATTCCCCAGGTAAAAGGCAATAATATAGCCATAGTCATGGAAGCATTAATTCCGGGTATAGCTCCTCCGATAGTACCGGCAATTACACCAGCTATTATAGCTGTAAGACCTTTAAAAGTAAAAACAATACTTGAACCAAGTGCTATATTTTGAAATAAATCCATAAGAGTCTAATCCTCTCAACATAAAAATTAATGAATTAAATAAATTAAATGATTTCCAGAAAACTATTCGGTAAAAGTATATTAAGAACTTTTGAAAAAAGTAGATAAAGAACAATTGCAAAGCTACAACTAATTAATATGTTTTGTTTTAAATCAATTTCTCCTTGAATCAAAATCAAGGCGAAAATCAATAAAATAGTGCTGATTAGATACCCTGCCCAGGGCATAATAAGTATATACAAACCACTTGTTGCAATCACCAGGATTATCTTGATAATCCTTACAATACCTACTCCTTCTTCTTGCTCTTGTGGTTGCTCTTTTTTCTTTTTCTTATATCTTTTTGAAAGCGGTATCACCAGTAAGTTACCCAGGGCACAAATAATGATGATTATAGACATAATCTGGGGAAAAACATGAGGACCGATTGGGTCAAGAGTTCTTATATTAGCATAGGGTATGGAAACCCAATAGAATATTACGGCAATAATAATCCAGACTATATTAAGTATCACTCTGCCTCTTATCGTTGTGGTCATAATTACCATCCTGTTTTATTTCAGGCACTGCTCTCTTATGCTAACAGTGCCTGAAATATGTTTTAATTGTAATATTTTACAGTTCTGTTAACGCTTTTACTTTTCTTTTATACACTTAATACAATCCTTCGCTCATTTCTTTGAAGAAATTATATTGACTATCCATTGCTTTTTTCATTTCTTCAGTAGGTCTAAATTGCGGGAATAGTACATTTTCGGTGTAGTAATTTTTAAATTCCGGATCATCATAAATTTTTGGAATAGCCTCAACCCAGGTCTGAATGACTTCATCAGGGGTGCCTTTAGGGGCAACAATTCCTCTGATCTTTTCAAAGACAAAATCAATACCACTCTCTTTCAAAGTAGGTAATTCCGGTAAATTATCCATTCTCTCTTCATTCAGATTACAAATCAGCTTGATATTACCTGCTTCCACCTGATTGGCAATCTCGGCATATTCACCAACAGCTGCATCAATTCTCCCTGCAACAATCTCTACCATTACATCGGATCCGCCTTCAAACGGGATAACGTTAATATCCATATCAGCTAGCTGGGCAACCTTTTCAACGACCATTGTTTCCGCACTACCAGGATTTCCTGCTCCCCATTTTTGTTGTCCGGGTCTAGCTTTGGCATCAGCTATTATGTCTTCAAATGTTTCTAATTCACTGTCTGCGGGAACAAAAATAACTGAAGGATCAAAAAAGACCTGGGCAATCGGATCAAAATCGGTGTAATCCACATTCATTTCGGTCTGCAGAGGTCCGGCTAAAAGGGAAGATGAAATACCCAGTAATGTATAACCATCAGGATCCGCATTTTTTACGTATGACCAGGCATTGGATCCGCCTCCACCGGTTCTGTTTTCTACGACAATAGGTTGACCTAATACTTTTTCAATGGCTTTACCCATATTTCTTAGAAATATGTCTCCACCGGAACCAGCCTGTGAATGATATACAACACTAATTGCTTTTTCAGGATAATCTTGAGCAAAAGCCATCCCTGTGGTCAAAAGCATAATTGATATCACGATAATAAACGAAGTTAATAAACATCTATTTCTCATTTTCTAAATATACCTCC
>CAZPII010000052.1:0-9453 GCA_964586485.1 uncultured Atribacterota bacterium
AACAGAATGGTAACTTCCATCATATAATGTTGCTTTAATATCAACTGTGGGATAGCCTGCTACAACTCCCTTCTGCATTGCCTCAATAATACCCTTTTCTACTGCCGGACGATATGTTTTTGGAATAACACCCCCCACAATCTTATCTACAAATTCAAAACCCTTTCCTCGATCCTGAGGCTCGAATTCTACAAAACAATGTCCGTATTGCCCTCGCCCTCCTGATTGCTTCTTATATTTTCCTTCTGCCTGTACCTTTTTCCGAATTGTTTCTTTATACCCAACCTTTGGTGTATTCTTCTCTATTTCTACACCAAATTTTGTTTCCATAGTTTCAATAACTACATCCAGATGGGATTCTCCCATACCAGCAATAATTGTTTCTCCGGTATCTTCATCCCGGTATACCTGAATAGTTGGCTCTTCTTCCACTATACGGTTAATAGCAATACTAAGTTTATCTTCATCTCCCTTGGTTTTAGGAGATATAGCTAATTTCATAATCGGTTCAGGATATTCTATTTTATTGAATTCAACAGGATGTTCTTTGTCACAAAGGGTATCTCCAGTGTTTGTTTTTTTTAACTTAGCAATTGCGCCAATCCCTCCAACTGTAATCTTAGAAATAGCGCTCTGTCCTTTACCCTGCATTCGATAAATTTTTGCTACTTTGTTTTCGGTATCATGAGTTGAGTTATAAACATGTGAATCTGAACTTAATTCGCCCGAATAAACCCTGAAATAAGTTAAATTACCAACATAAGGATCGGCAACGGTTTTAAATACTTTAGCTGAAAAAGGTGAATCGCTTACTGAACGTTTAATTTTTATTTCCTTCTGTTCTTGGAGATCTTTTGCTACAATATCAGGCAAATCAAGCGGGCTTGGAAAATAATCTTTTATAAAATCAAGAAGTAATTCAATGCCAATGTTTTTGGTTGCTGAACCACACAATACCGGGAAGACCTTTCTATCAATCATTCCGCCTTTCAAACAGGACAGAATTTCTTCCTGTGTTAATTCTTCTCCATCAAGATATTTCATTAAAATTTCGTCGTCGAATTCGGCAACTGCTTCAATCATTTTTTGACGAAATTCATTTGTTTTTTCCTTTAATTCATCAGGAATATCTCTTTCCTCAAATTGACTTTTGCCCTCGGGACCTGCTTTGAAATAATATGCTTTCACCTTTAAGAGATCAACAATTCCTTCAAAGGTTTCCTCTGAACCTATCGGCAATTGCACAGGTACCGCATTTTGGCCAAAACTTTCCTTAATCATCTCACTGGTTTTATTAAAATCTGCCCTTTCCCGATCCATTTTGTTAATAAAGAAAACCCTTGGAAGGCTAAATTCTTCTGCATAATCCCAAACTTTTTCAGTTTGAACTTCTACACCCGAAACACCACAAACCACAATCAATGCACTATCAACTACACCTAAACTTGATTTAGTGTCGATGATAAAATCCAAATATCCAGGTGTATCGAGAATATTGAAAGTTGAGTCTTTCCAGTTAAGATATGCTAAAGAGGAATTAATTGTAATACCTCTTTTTGTTTCTTTGGGATCATAGTCGGAAACGGTATTACCCTGCTCAATTTTTCCCAACCGAGTAATCATGCTAGCATCATAAAGCATTGCTTCAGTCAGTGAGGTTTTACCGGAATCACCATGACCAACGATTGCAAATGTTCTTACCTTGTCAACATCATATTTTGTCACCCGTTATTCCTCCTTGAAAATCTAAAATATCTAAGTTATTTTATCAAAGAATGTTAAATATAGCAAAATATAGTTGTTGTTAGACATATCTCTTTAATTAAAGATAAGCAAAGCAGTCTAACCATTCAAAGAGTCAAAAACTTTTTTGATTTTATTAAAATAGGAAGTTATATCTAGCTGGTCTTTTGGCTCCAGAATCAAAAATCCCTTATATTGTATTTCTTGCAGAAAAGATGTCAGTGAAGCCCATAAAAAATGTCCCTCTCCTGGTAATAGATGTAAATCCTGTTTTCCATCATTGTCATGTATATGAATATGGAATAGATTTTTCTGCCAGTTAATCAGTTCTTTTTCTAAATTTAATTCAACTTTATCATTATTCTTTTTATTAAGAATATAGTGACCGGTATCAAAACAAATTCCTATATATTCTGAAATAATTTCAGTAATAATTTTATGAATTTCTTCCCATTGGTCACCTAATCTACCTGGAGGGGTATTTTCAATAGCTAATTTAACGTTCCATTGCTGACAAAATTCTACAATTTCTGCAAGACTGTTAATAGAGTGCTTCAACCTTTTCCCTCTATCGGAAAAATTATTGCACATTCCCCCTGGGTGAACAACAACCAGCCCGGCACCTAATCTGTGGGCTACTAACACAGTCTTTTCTACTTCACGTACTGATTTTACCCTGTCATACTCTTCCGGATGTGAAATATCTACTCCGTTCATCGGCATATGAATAGCTTTGACTAAAATCCCATATTGGTCAATTTTCTTTTTAATATGATCAATGAAATCGGAATCCTGAAACTCAAAATGCCCTATATGAGGTCTAATCTCGATATTTTTAATTTGCCAATCAGCTAGATAGGGTAATAATTTTTCTATATGTTCATGATAATACACCATAGTTGAAATGCCAAAATTTAAATTCATCTTTCTTTCCTGTTGTATTGTATATTATTTTATTTGCAGTATTTATAAACTTATTTATTTTTTTCTTTCTCAATTTTTTATTTTCATTCAAATATTTCCAGATACTTCTCAGCAAAATAGGCTGCATTCGCACCCTCACCACAGGCAGTAACCACCTGTCGTAATTCCTTAGCCCGAACATCACCACAGGCAAAAATTCCCTTTACAGATGTCATCATATATTTATCAGTTAAAATATATCCTTTCTCGTCAATAATTTTATCCTGAAAAGAACCCAGTGATGGATATGTTGGCGAATAACCGGTAAAAATAAAAACTCCCTGGCAGGGAAAAGTAGTCTCCTGTTCGTTGGTTACATTTTTTAATTGTACTGTATCAACCTGTTCATTTCCTTTAATTTCCGTCACAACTGAATTCCAGATAAAATGGATTTTAGGATTTGCAAAAGCACGCTCTTGAAGTATTCTGGTAGCCCTTAACTCACCCCGGCGATGAACAACGTGGATTTTACTGGCAAATTTGGTTAAATATATGGCTTCTTCTATGGCTGTATCACCTCCCCCGACAACAACTATCTCTTTTTCACGGAAAAAAGCTCCATCACAGGTAGCACAATAAGAAACTCCTCTTCCTCTAAATTCATCCTCACCGGGAACTCCTAATTGACTGGCCTGCGCACCGGAGGCTATGATGATTGATTTGCAATTATAAATTTCAGAATCAGTCCTGAGTTGAAAATAATTTTTTTTCTTCTGGTCTACGTAGTAAATATCCACTACCGTATCAGTCTTTATTTTTAATCCAAATCCTATTGCCTGTTTTTCAAATCTTTGCATTAAATCAGGGCCCATAATTCCATCCGGAAACCCCGGATAATTTTCAATCATTTCAGTTAGGTTTGCCTGCCCTCCTGGTAGAGCCTTTTCGATTAACAAAACATCCACCCGGGAACGACTAAGATAAAGACCTGCGGTCAATCCGGCAGGACCACCTCCTATAATTATTATCTCATATAAATGTTTATTAGATTTTAAATCCTGTTGATGACCCATAAGTTTATTCACCTCTCTGTAATAATTAGGAAAAATATTTAGAATTAATTTTTCTTTTTTAATTCACCTATCGCACTTAATTTTATTTCAATACACGCATTTTCCAGAGAATCAACATCCTTTAAAGGAGATAACATACCGCAAAACATATTCTGGTATAATTTTGACATAAAGGGATTAAGGTAAACTCTTTTTTTGTTGATATAAAGGGAAATGCTATTTTGAAAATAAATACATCTTTTCTGGGATGCAGTTTCTTTTACTATTTCGATGGCCAATCTATAGCAATCTTGATAACCACATTTACCACAATTCATATTCGGGAGGATAAAAGCATTTTTTTCAACTTGTTCTACTATTTTTTCTAAATCTTTTTTATCTGTGCTCAAATAATCAATAAACTTTTTTTTTAGAGAATTATCCATTCCTACAGCAAAAAGTGCCAGACCATCATCAAGTTCCTCTATTTTATCTTCTTTTCTCAAACAAATTATTTTTGGAAAATACTTTAATTTTTTGAAACCCTCTATTATTAAAAAGTCAGCTGAAAAATACTGAATTATTTCCTGTAAATTTCGGCTGTCCCCAAAGATGATTTCCGAATTTTCAGGAGTGATTATTGCAACCTGAGATATCCCCTTCATAAATAGACCGGTATCTGTATTTCCATGGTTAACAGGTGTACTGGAATTTTTTATAACAGCCACACTATGGTCTCTTTTTTTTAACAATCTAGCAATAGAAATTGCTAATGTTGTTTTGCCACTTTTTTTAAATCCAACAATACCAATTGCTTTCATCTCTTTTATCCTTGTTAACAATTGTTTTTACTATATCAAAAGGACATTTAATTGGCAAGCAATCTTTATATTAACATCAGGTGTATATCTCTTTTTCTCCAGGTCTTCAAATAGTTTTAGGGAAAATATCTTGACAAAAAAATAAAAATGAAATAGTATTTAACTTTGGATAATAAAATAAGGAGTAAGAGTTAAATGCCCACTTACGAATATCAATGCAAAAAATGTAGTTATAATTTTGAAAAATTTCAATCCATAACCGCAAAACCCTTACAGTATTGCCCGAAGTGTAAGGGAGAAGTATTTCGACTGATTAGTAAGAATTGTAGTTTTATACTGAAAGGTAACGGTTATTATAGTACTGATAATCGAAAAAGCCAGCTATCTAAAGAAAAAAAATCCAAGTCGGATAAACCAGCAAAAAATAATTCTGATAAACCGGTTGCCGCTGAAAAGAAAACTGCTACTACCAAAAATACCAAGGAATCAGTTAAATCTTAGACCATAGTCCGGTTAAACCGGTTTACTAAAATCCACCAGTCAATAACCTATTATTTCTTTCAGGAAATTATTTTATATTGAACATTTAATCAAACTTGATTACAGTGGTCTTTCTTCTTTTTCCTTTTTTTCCAACACCTTTTTAGAAAAGTTTTCCAGATCAATAATATATCTTTCCACTTCTCCATCCCCTACTTTCTCAACCTCATCATAAGCTGTTACCTTAAATATTAAACGATTCTTAAATATATCTACCAGTTCAGCCTCAGCAGTTACAGCCATTCCTTCCGGTGTAGGTGCTATATGTTTAACGGTAATGGAGGTACCAACAGTAATATAGCCAGTAGGCAGGCTTTTCTTAATAGCGTCAATAGCAGCATTATCCATCAAAGAAACAAGCATAGGAGTGGCAAAAGAAGGGGGCATTGGTCTAGAAAATTTTTCAGCCATATTATCCGGGTTAACCGCTATCTGGGCAACTCCCTTCATACCTTTTTGTAAATTAAATTCTACCATCTTGGCCTCCTTATTATTTTTTAGCATATTATTTTCAAAAAGCATACTTAGTTTTATTATAACAAAACATATAGGCTTTTGGTAATAGAACAATCATCCTGTGGTTATTGTTGTTATTAATAAAAGGAATTAAGCAGTGGGAATTTTAGTTTAGTTCTTAAAGTGAGCAAAATGTATTATATTTCTGCGGACAAATAAATTTATAATATATGTATATAAAAGCACAGTTATAGGAACACTTATCAAACGCGGAATAATTAATATCTGCAAAGGAATATCAAAAATGAAATGTAAGGTATAAGGAATTAAAATAAAATCTGTAATTCCAATTGTAACACCAATAGTAATAGCTATTTTTGCAACATTATAATCATTTTCCCCAAAAATACGAAATAAAAATACTGGCAATATACCGGCTAGTGCTGAAATAATCGTAAAATGCGGCATATAAGGACCTATTGGTTGAATTATATATCCAATCATATCAGAGATGGCACCAACCATTCCTCCATATATCGGACCTAACATAATACCTCCCAGGATAATAGGTAACTTACCAAATCCAATACGAATTCCCTCTACACCACCTATGGCAATTCTAATACTTGCCAGACGAGTAAGAACAATGCTCATGGCAATCAATAGGCTAATAAATGAAATTTTTTTAGCAGAAATTATCATAATGTTTTTTCGATATCCTTTTCAAAAAGTATTTATTATAATCTATAACTATCTACTTATCGTCATTCATTATTTTTGTTAATTATTTGTAGAAATACGCTGGAAAAGATTCAAAAAATTTCTCCCCATAATCTTTTGAACATCTTCCCGGCTATAACCTTTTTGAACTAATTTATCTTTGATATGAAAGACTTTGTCTGCTCCTTCCAGCCCTTCAGGTAATTCCTGACACCCGTCAAAATCAGAGCCTAAACCCACAAAATCTGGTCCAACTAAGCTTACAATATGATCAATATGTTTGATAACGTCATCAATAACTGCTTTTCGGCTTTCAGTTATTAAAAAATCCGGGACGTAAGTAACACCAACCATTCCACCTTTGTCGGCTATTGCCATTATTTGAGAATCTTTTAAATTACGTTGATGTGGACATAAATGATAACAGTTTGAGTGAGAAGCTATAATAGGATAACGGCTATATTTAAGAACATCCCAGAAACCAGATTCAGAAATATGGGATACATCAACTACCATGCCTAACTGGTTCATTTCCTGGACGACTTTTTTGCCAAATAATGTCAAACCTCTTTTGGAAGACACATAATCACTGCCATCAGCGATATTATTTCGTTGATTCCATGTTAATGTTATCATTCGTACACCAAGTTTATAAAAAATTCTTAAATTACATAGTTTGCCTTCTAATGCTTCTCCTCCCTCAATAGCCAATATTGCAGCAATTCTATCAGTAGCTACAATATTTTTTATCTGCTCATATGAAATTGCGAGTTCAATTTTATTTCTATTAGCAGATAATTCCATCAACAAAGAATCAATTAATTGAAGGGCTCTCTGCAGAGAATTGTTGGGCTTAAAATCTTTTTCAATATATACCGCAAATACTTGAACTTTAACACCACCCTTTTTCAGGCGGACAATATCCAAATGTCCTGTTTTGGATAGTATGCCAATTTTTTTATTCTTTTTAAAAATATTCAGTGCAGTATCACAATGCGTATCACAAAAAATATTATCAAACATCACTTATCATTCCACCTGATTCCGCTATTCAAGCTCATAGTTAGGTGCTTCTTTGGTAATAATTATATCATGAGGATGACTTTCCCTCAGTCCTGCATTGGATATCTTTATTAAACGACTTTTTTCCTGGAGTTCTCCAATAGATCCAGCCCCACAGTATGACATGCCTGCACGTACACCACCCATTAATTGAAGAACACAGCTGGAAAGAGATCCCTTATGAGGAACCCTTCCTTCGATACCTTCTGGCACTAATTTTGTACTTTCACTATCCTCCTGGAAATAACGATCCTTACTACCTTTCTTCATGGCACCAACTGAACCCATTCCTCTATATTCCTTATAACTCCTACCTTTATATAATACAACCTCTCCCGGACTTTCTTCCGTACCGGCAAAAAGGCTACCAATCATTACTGAATCAGCACCTACTGCCAGTGCTTTACAAATATCACCGGAATAACGAACACCGCCATCAGCAATCAAAGGAATATTGCCTTCTTTACAGGCTCTCGCACACTCCCGAATAGCATAAACTTGAGGTACACCGACTCCTGTTACAACCCTGGTAGTACAGATAGAACCAGGACCAATCCCTACTTTAATAGCATCAACCCCTGCCCCAATCAAACGTTTGGCACCTTCATAGGTCGCTATATTGCCCCCAATTAATTCTATATTTTTGAATTGCTCCCTAATTTGTTTAATGATACTTAACACTTTGTCTGAATCTGCATGTGCGGTATCCACAACCACAACATCCGCATGTGCTCTAATTATCGCTTCGACTCTTTCAAGAGTGTCAGGTGAAACTCCTACAGCAGCTCCAACCCTCAAACGTCCATTATCATCTTTACAGGCATTTGGATACTGTCTAACTTTTTCGATATCTTTAATGGTAATTAGACCTTTTAAGGTATAATCCTCATCAACTAGAGGTAATTTTTCAATGCGATTTTTGTGTAATATTTTTTTGGCTTCATCCAATGTTGTTCCAACCTTGCTGGTAATAAGTGGTTCCCTGGTCATCACTTCCCCAATTTTCATTTCTACATCATCTAAAAATCGAATATCCCTATTGGTTAGAATGCCTACTAACCTTTTATCCTGATTCACAACAGGGATTCCGGAAATGTGATAATGTCCCATTAATTCCAGGGCATCTTTTACTTTTTTATCTTCTGTTAAAGCTACTGGTTCTACTATAACTCCACTTTCTGAACGTTTGACCCTATCAATTTCATGGGCCTGTTCCTCTATAGTCATGTTTCTATGAATAATTCCAATACCTCCCTCCCTGGCCAGGGCAATAGCTAGCCTAGATTCGGTTACCTTGTCCATAGCAGCACTAAGTAAGGGAATATTTAAACGAATATGTCGGGATAATTGTGTATTTAGATTAACCTCTTTTGGAATAAATCTGGAATTTTGAGGAATTAACAATACATCATCAAAGGTAAGGCCATCATTGCTGATTAATTTATCTTTCCACATAAAAACTCCTTTCCTCTTTCTTATTCAAAAATAATTATAATAGTAATAATTGGGAAAAATTTTAATCTATCTTATCTCCTATCAACATAGATGTCAATCTACGGGTTTAATTTGTTCATTTTATTTTTTAGCTATTGAGGTAATAAATCATCTTTAATCCCTTTAGTGTTAACAAAGAGTCCACTTTATCTATTAAAGTACAACCCCTTTCAATCATTTCACCCAAACCCCCTGTAGCAATTACCATTGGGTTTCCGGTAAGTTCATTTTTGAAACGTTTAATTAGCTCTTTAGTTAATCCTAAATGACCTAAATAAACCCCCGATTGTATGGCTTGAATAGTATTTCTACCAATAGCATAATCGGGTTCTACGAGTTCAACTTCCGGTAATTTAGCAGTTTTTTCAAATAGAGCATTGCTGGATAATTCTAATCCAGGTGAAATGGCTCCTCCAATATAATTTCCTTTTTTATCAAGGGCACAAAAAGTGGTTGCAGTTCCAAAATCAATAATAATAGCCGGACTACCATAAAGTTCATAAACAGCAACTGCATTTGCTATTCTATCAGCTCCCACCTCTTCCGGGTAATCTACCTTCATTGTGATGTTTAGTTTCAGATTATGATCGACTATCATGGGTTTGACATGAAAATAATCTTCAGACATTTTAATCAGAATCCACCTCAAAGGTGGCACAACA
>CAZPII010000053.1:0-9379 GCA_964586485.1 uncultured Atribacterota bacterium
TATAAAAGTATTTAGCAGGAAGGAGTGCCCTTGTTTAATGTATAAAAAAGAGGGAGAATTATTTAAAGAACTAATCTCTATTGTTGCCCAGCTAAGAGGCCCCGAGGGATGTCTTTGGGATAGGAAACAAACCCTAAGTTCTATGGTTCCCAATATTATAGAGGAGGCAGAGGAAGTAAAAGAAGCAGTTCAGAAAGAAGATTATACCAATCTATGTGAAGAACTGGGAGATTTGCTGATGGATATTTTGATGGAGATACAGATTGCCCATGAAGCAGGATTATTTGATTACCAGGATGTTTTAACCGGTGCCATAGAAAAATTTACTCGCCGGCACCCTCATGTTTTTGGTAATATCAAAGTCAAGACACCCGAAGAAGCCTTATTGGTTTGGAAAAAAATAAAAAAAGAAGAAAAAGAAAACAACACCTAAATATATTCATGATGATACTGATTATGATATAAGAATGGTTCTAAGCTCATTTGGAATTGAAGAAATTATAAGGAGGTCTAACTATGAAAATGTTAAAAGTTTTTAATAAGGATAGATTTTTTTTGTTCTTGGTGATAGTTTTTATAGGTATTATGTCACAGACGTTTTCCGTAAGCGCTCTGGCATCTGAAAACCTTAGTTTGAATTTGGATAAGTGTATACAAATGGCTTTGGAAAATAATCTTGGATACAAAATCACACAAAGTACAGTAGATGTAAAAGAAGTAAAAATCGAAGAAGCTGAAGGGGCAAAAAAGGCTAATGTAAAATTACAGGCAGGATATATCAGAATGAATGACACACCTGATTCGGAAGATGTTATGCAGGGTGATTTTAGTTATCTTTTTTCAACAGGACAGGGAGTCCCGCGGATTTCGATTAGTATTTCGAAAGTATTATATAGTGGTGGTAAATTTAAATCTCTGGTTGAACAGGCCGAAGCTGACCAGTCGATTTCGTTGAATGAGCTGGAAAAGAAAGCACATGAAGTTGTTTATCAGGTTACCCAGGCTTATTATGGTGTATTACAGGCAGAGGGTTTGAAAAAAGTCAGTGAACAAGCAGTAACTCAGATTAAAGCTCATCTGGAAAACTCTGAGTCTTTATTGTCAGAGGGGATGATTGCCCCGATTGATTTAAACCGAATAAAGTCCCAGCTCTCTAATCTGGAACATAATTTAATACGTGCTGAAAATGGCTATGATTTAGCAGTATATAATCTTAATTCTATAATGGGCATCAACCTGGATACTATGGTTCGCTTGCGAAATAATCTTTCTTACGAACCATGTGATATCACCCTTGATGAGGCGTTGGAAACTGCCATACAAAACCGTCCTGAATTGAAAAATGTAGACCAGCAAAGAATTATGGCCGAAGGAATGGTTGACATAGCAAAAAGTAACAAAAAGCCCCAGGTAGCTATAAATCTGGAATCCGGATTGTCCGGATGGCAGGTAGCGGTTATGGGGGAGGTCTCCATATTTGATGGTGGGATTAATGATGCCAAGGTTGAACAGGCAGAAATACAGCTTAGCCAGGTGGATCAGAGTGAAAAACAGGTCAAACAAGTTATAGAATTTGAGATTCGATCAGCTTATCTTAATATGAAAGAAGCTGAAAAATTGATTCAAGTTACCGAACAGGGAATCGAAAATTCAACCGAGAGTTTTCGAATTGCCCAGGTCAAGTATAATGAAGGGATTGCAACTAATACTGAAGTAATTGATGCTCAAAGCACCTTGATCGAAGCAGAGACCAATCACTTAAATGCACTTTATGATTATAATACCAATAGGGCTGCCTTGATTAAGGCAATGGGTATATTGTAATCGTAATATTAGAGGCCCTTTAAGCTACCTTCTATGCAGGTTTGGTATTTATATGTATTTTTGTATTTTATTTAGAGAGGAAATAATTAGATGAAACTTAACAGACGCAGGTTTTTTTATTTGCTACTAATTATAATTATAGGCTTTTTCGTTTTTCAAGTAGCAAACCGTATGTTTCAACAAAAACAACAACAAGACAATACCACACCCCAGGTCCAACAAGAAAGAGTAATACCAGTTCAGGTGGCTAAAGTGAAAAGGGGAGATATGAAAACTTTTTTAACCGTATCAGGTTTAGTTGAACCCAGGGAAACTGTAAGGGTTTATGCTAAAAGTGTAGGACAGGTAAAAGAGTTGCTGATTAAGGAAGGAGATAATGTACAAAAAGATGATATATTAATGCGCCTGGATGATGAACAGATTCGTTTACAGGTAGCCCAGGCCAGGGCAACTCTTGATTCTGCCCAGGCTTCCCTGGAGAAAGTAAAAGCAGGTGCCAGACCACAAGAAATCAGCCAGTCAGAAGCAGCTATGCGTCAGGCAAAGATAAACCTGGATAGTACAGAAGAGAATTATCTAAGGATGCAGAAATTATTTTCTGAAGGTGCGGTTTCGGAACAACAGCACGATCAGGCAAAAGGACAATATGAGATTGCCAAAGCTCAGTACCAGGCTGCTTATGAGAGTTATAAATTGGTAACAGAGGGTGCATCACAGCAGGATATCAGAGCAGTCGAAGCTCAGCTCAGGCAAGCGCAATCTGCTCTGGAAATTGCCCAATCACAATTAAACAATACTGTCGTTAGAGCACCTATAAGTGGTAGAATAACTTCTGTTTCAGCAAAAACAGGTGAATTGGTTTCTTCAGCAGTGCCCTTATTATCGATTCTCGATGTTAGTGAATTATATGTTAAGGCTGGAATTTCAGAAAAAGATATTGCATCTGTTCAGGTTGGGCAGGAAGCTGAAATCTCTATTGATGCTTTTGCTCAGGAAATATTTTATGGAGAAGTGGCTAGCAAAGGCGTAATGGTCGATCCAAACAGTAAATCAATGGAGATAAAAATTAAAATTGTTGATCCTCATATTGATATTCCTCCCGGTGTATTTGCCCGGGCAAATATTTTAATTAAAAGCAATCCTGATGCGCTGATTATACCTTCTACTGCTTTAACCAGGAGGACAGATGGGTTATATGTTTATGTGCTGAATAATAATACAGAAAATGAGAATACTGTCAAAAGAAAACTCATAGTTATCGGGATGACTCAGGATGATCAGGTAGAAGTATTGCAAGGACTACAGGAAGAAGAAATTATTGTTATTTTAGGTAATATTGCTTTAGAAGAAGGAGATCGAGTAAGGGTGACAAATAGAGAGGTTGTAGAATGAATCTGCCTAAATTTTCTGTCAATCGACCGGTAACAGTCTTAATGCTTTTTATTGCTTTGGTCGTTATTGGAATAGTTTCTTATCAAGGATTAGGACTAGATTTACTGCCAGATATGTCTTTTCCGATTTCAGCAGTTATGGTTTCCTATCCGGGAGTTGCCCCGGAAGAAATAGAAACACTTATCACTATCCCCCTAGAAGAGGCAGTAAGTACTATTCATAGAATTGATAGCTTGAACTCTTCTTCCCGGGAGGGAAGTTCTATGGTGCTTTTATCTTTCCAATGGGGAACTAATATGGATATTGCCAATCTGGAAATAAGAGAAAAGATTGATCAGGTAAAAAATGTACTTCCTGATGGTGCCGGTGATCCCACAGTATTTAAATTTGATCCCTCCATGATGCCGGTTATGGTATTGGGAATGAGCTCTGAACAATACGAATTACATGAACTTCAAAAATTTGCCCAGGACATAGTTAAACCACGATTGGAAAGGCTGGAAGGAATTGCCCGGGCTACAGTAAGCGGTGGATTGGAAAGAGAAATATTAGTTTCAGTCGATAATGAAAGGCTTAGAGCAAACCAACTCACCCTTGACCAGGTCGTTATGTCATTAAGAAGTGAAAACATTAATTTACCGGCAGGAACTCTCAGAGAAGGGAATGTTGATTTTTTAATCAGAACACTGGGACGTTTTAGAAACATAGAGGATATTAAGAACGTAGTAATATCAACTCCTCAAGGCAATCAGATATATCTGAAGGAAATTGCAGGGGTTTCGGATACCTTTAAAGAGCAGAGTACCATATCATATATTAATGGTATGCCCAGTATTTCTTTTGATCTACAAAAGGAGTCAGGTACCAACACAGTTATTGTAGCAAATAGGGTAAACAATGAAATACAAAGTATCAATGATATACTCCCCGGTGATCTCAGAATGTCAATTGCTTTTGATTCTTCAGAATTTATCAAAAAGACTATTGCAGAGGTTACCAATATGTTGCTCATTGGCGCCATTCTGGCCATGTTAGTATTATATGTGTTTCTGCAAAATATTAAAAGTACACTAATAATAGGACTAACCATCCCAATTTCTATTATTACTACCTTTACATTGCTTTATTTTGCTGATTTAACTTTAAACATGATGACCTTAGGTGGGCTGGCATTGGGAATTGGAATGCTGGTTGATAATGCTATTGTTGTTTTAGAAAATATATTTCGCCATCGTGAACTAGGAGAACAAGCTTCATTGGCATCTGATCAAGGTGCCAATGAAGTAAAGGAAGCCATTACTGCCTCCACTCTAACAACTATTGCTGTTTTTCTTCCTGTGGTTTATGTTTCCGGAATAGCTGGAGAATTATTTAAAACCATGGGTTTGACCATAACCTTTTCTTTGCTCATGTCATTGTTTGTAGCATTAACATTAATTCCTATGCTTTCTTCCAGACAGGTACAAACCCGCAGTAAGTTTGTTGGCAAAGAAACCTCAGGTAATGATGAGCAAGGGCTGGATAAATCCAAATTGTCAACAAAAAAAGCAGGGAAAGGGCGTTTTTTCAATTTTATTATTCAGGAATACAGTTATCTAATTGATTGGGCATTAAGGCATCGAGGATTTGTAATTATAGTGGCAATTGTAATTTTGGTTGGGTCATTTTTCCTGGTACCGATAATAGGAACAGAGTTTATGCCTGCATTAGACCAGGGAAATTTTAATGTTAACATCTCTTTGCCTGTTGGTACTAATTTTGAGGTAACCAAGGAAATTGTAACAGAGATTGAAAATAATGTAAAGAAAGTACCGGAAGTGAAAGATGTCTTTGCCTCGGTTGGTGGAAATAGCATGGGTATGGGAATAGGGATGTCTGGCAGTAATAGTGGCACGATTATGGTAAATTTAATTGAACTTAATAACAGAGAAAGAGATAGTAAAGAGATTATTGCTGATTTACGCAATAAAATTGGAGAATATCCTGATACTCAAATCCGTTTCAGTGAACAAGGTTTTTCTTTTTCTTCAGGATCCCCCCTGTCTATTAATATTACAGGTGATTCCATTGATGAATTGGATTATATTGCCAATACTATTATCGGAATATTATCAGAAGTTGAAGGAGCTTATGATTTGCAAAGCAGTGTCGATGAAGTGCGACCCGAGCTGCATATTGATATTGACCGGGAGAAAGCCAATTTGTATGGTTTAAGTGCCGGACAGATTGCTTCTACTATACAGGATGCCCTTTTAGGGAAGGTTGCCAGTTATTATCAAGAAGAAGGTGATCAGTTTGATATTACGGTAAAATTGGATAAGAACAACCGTGATGAATTACAGGAATTAGAAAATATGATTATCAGTTCGGGTTATGGTTTGCAAATACCTTTAAAAGAGATTGCGGAAGTAAGGATTGGTACTGGTCCTCAGACCATTAATCGTGAGAATCAACAAAGGCAGGTAACAGTAACTGGTAATGTCAGTGGGCGTTTTCTAGGTAATGTAATTCAGGATGCCCGAGAAAAATTGACTTCATTAGTTTTGCCTGATGGTTATCACTATACCTTTGCTGGTGAAAACCAGGAAATGATTGAATCGTTTCAAAACCTTTTCTTTGCTTTGTTATTATCAATATTATTAGTTTACATGATTATTGCTGCCCAATTTGAGTCACTCCTCTTTCCTTTTGCGGTTATTTTTTCTATTCCTTTTGCCTTAATCGGAGTAGTAATTGCTTTAATACTATCAGGAGCAAGTCTTAATGTACTTTCCTTTATTGGATTGATTATGCTGGCTGGAATCGTAGTCAATAATGCTATTGTGCTGATTGATTATATTAATCAGTTACGTAAAAAGGGATTAGGCCGCAATGAAGCGATTATCCAGGGAGGGAAAATCCGATTAAGACCAATTTTGATGACTACATTTACTACAATATTGGCAATGGTGCCTATGGCTTTGGGAACAGGAGAAGGTGCCGAGATGAGAGCCCCTATGGCAATAACTATTATTGGGGGATTAACATCTTCTACCTTTTTAACTCTGATTATTATACCAATTTTTTATACTTACCTTGATGATCTGGCAAAGAAATTACATATTCAGTTTTAGATCAAGGTTTAGGGTTTATGAGATAAGAAAAAACAAAATTAGATTTAGTATTGAAATAAATATTTTTAATAATTACATCTATGCATATATTTACATTTAATATTACCTATATTGCCTTAATATAAATTTTGCAATTGTGCTTGCATAGATTTGCTTTAGATATTAAGATATAGTATAAGGTTTTAAATATGAAAAATATTTTAGTTATATATAAATAAATTGAAACCAGAATAAAAAGGATCCAGGAGGGAAAATAAGTTGGATAAAATAAAAATGAAAAGAAGTTTATTTCTGTATTTATTAGTATTAACACTTTTTTTTATGTGTATCAATTTTGCCTTGGCACAAAACAATGGAACAATTACGGCTATCGTGGTGCGGGGAAATGAAAATGTCGACACAAAATTGATTGTCTCACAGATTTCCTCCAATATCGGAGAACTTTTTTCTAAGGATAAAGTGCAGACTGACATGAAATCAATTTTTGAATTAGGATATTTTCAGGATGTACAGGTTAAATTGGAACCCTTCCGGGATGGATATAGAGTTGTTTTTGAGGTGGTAGAGAATGCCATATTGGATGATATCATAATAGAAGGCAGTACAATGTTAAGTGAAGAAACAATTAAGGATGTTATGGTACTGAGAACAGGACAGGTGTTTTCTCAAAAAATATTACAAAATGATCTGGACCGGATTTCCCAACTATATAAAGACAGACAATTAATACTGGCACAGGTGGAAGAAGTAGATTTTAACCAGGATACCGGCGTTCTTCAAATCAGGCTGGCTGAGGGAAAAATTGAAGAAATAAAAATTACCGGTAATAAAAAAACGGTTGATCAAGTCATCAGGCGGGAAATAGATATAGAACCGGGACAACTGTTTAATTTTGATGAAGTTAGAAAATCTTTGCAGAATATTTATAACCTGGGTTTTTTTGATGATGTTAGCATGAAATTGGAAGAGGGAAGCGAAGAAGACCTGATTGTTCTGGTTATTGAAGTAATAGAGAAAAATACCGGTACATTTGGCGGTGGAGGTGGTTATAGTTCGGGAGAAGGCTTGTTTGCCTATGCCAGCATTAAAGAAGCTAATCTCTTTGGTCGAGGTCAAAGCATAGAAGCCAAACTGGAAGTTGGTACCAGGACAACTTATCAATTGTCTTTTTATGAACCCTGGCTGGGAGATTCACCCACCTTCTTTGGTATAGATGCCTATAATACTTTTAACACGAGGACAGAAAAAATTGATGATATTGATTCTGAATATGAAATTGAACGCTTGGGTGGAAAATTATCTTTTGGACGGAAATTTAAAGATAAATTCAAGGTAGGAATAGAACTAAAAACTGAGGAAATAAGCTATGATTTGATTTCCGGTCAACTGCCGGAAGATATTCAGGAAGGTTGGACTAACAGTTTCAAACCTATTTTAGTGTACGATACACGTGATGACAGGTTTAATCCCACAGAAGGATGGTATGCCACAGCATCCATATTGAATGCCGGAGGGTTTTTAGGGGGAGATTATGATTACCGAAAATATGACCTGGATTTAAGAACATATCTGTCTACTGATATTTTGGATGAAGATAGAAGGGGTGATTCAAAAATAACCAATACCATTAATGACGGTGTTCTGGCTATGAGAGTAGTAGGGGGCTTTGGAGACCGGGACTTGCCATCATTTGCTAAATATGAAATTGGCGGTCTGGGAACAATCCGGGGTTATGATTATAAAGAATTTGTCGGGGATACTTCCCTCATCTTTAATATTGAATACCGCTTCCCCTTAGCTGATAATTTACAGGGTGTAGTTTTTGCTGATTGGGGCAATGCCTGGACTTTTAGTGAATCAATAGACATAGGTGATTTAAAATTTGGCAAAGGAGTTGGTGTGCGTTTCGATACATTTATTGGACCAATCAGCATTGATTATGGTATCGGAGAAGACCAGGTAGGAAAAACCTATTTCAGTATCGGACACAGCTTTTAAAACTTTTAATATTAAAAGGAAAGATATAAATTGAAATAAAGAAAAACTTTTGATTGTAAAGGCAAAGATAAATATAAGGAGGAAATAAATGATCTCAAGCTTAAACGTAAAAACTAAAGGAATGTGTAAAATAGTAATTGTTTTAACTATTATTTTTTCAATGGCGATATTATCTGCACTTAGCGTAAGCGCCCAGAGTATTGGTGTTGTTAATCTGGCAAAAATAACTGAAAGTCATCCAAATACTGAGAAAATAAACCAGCTAAGTCAGGAGTTGAGAACCGAGTTGCAAACCAGACAGGAAACACTGAATCAGGAAGGCAAAGGTCTTGAAGAGGCAGAATTAAAAAAACTGGAAGAAAGATTTAACCAGGAATGGGAACCGGTAAAACAAAAAATGCTCGCACAACTTCAGGCTTTGCAGGCAGAACGAAATTCAGATATTATTCAGGCTATTAAAGCAATCGGTGAGAATGGAAATTATGAGACTATTATCAATAGCGAAGTTCCTGTTTTTACCGGGAATGATATGAACGAATATCCTATTATACTTTACGGTGGGGATAATGTTACTCAGGATGTGATTGCTGAAATCGAAAGAATTACCGCCTCTCAGTAATTAGCAAAAATATTTATACCCGGGAGAAGTGTTTGGAAAAAATCTGGACTGATCAATTGGTCAAGATATATAAAAAAAGAAAAGTTGTAGATGAGGTAAATCTGGAAATTAATAGAGGAGAGGTAGTCGGCTTGCTTGGTTCCAACGGTGCCGGCAAAACGACTACCTTTTACATGATTGTTGGTTTAATACGTCCGGATAAAGGACATGTTTTTTTTAAGGACAAAGAAATTACCCATACCCCAATGTATCAACGTGCAAGGATGGGTTTGGGCTATCTGGCACAGGAACCTTCCATATTTCGTAAGCTATCGGTACAGGAAAATATTCTTTTAATCCTGGAAGCATTAGGAGAGGATCGCATAGAACGTGAAAAAAAATGCCAGAGAATGTTGCAGGAATTGGAAATTAGCCATCTGGCAGATTATAAAGG
>CAZPII010000054.1:0-9352 GCA_964586485.1 uncultured Atribacterota bacterium
TCAACAGATCGTCGAAAGGGACCTTCAGCCTCCATCTTTAGGCTGGTTAACGCCGCTGCCCAGATAGTGGCTTCCTGAGGGGAAGAATTAATCCTTTTTGCCATATATGAAGCTATACAGGTGTCGCCCCGGCCGCTTCTTCCTATAAGCTCTCTGGGATAAAAAGATGCTTGATAAAAATTTCCTTCAGCTAAGACCAGCACACCATCTTTATGAGTAATCAATACCTCTTTTGGCCCCATATCTCTAATTAAACAAGCAGCCTTTTTAATATCCTTCTCTCCTGTTAAAAGATCAGACTCTACAGCATCTGTCTTTAATATATCAATACAGGACAAAACTTCTTCCTTTTCCGGCCATGGTTTTGCTACCAATTTCCCATCATCATTTATCCTGAGAAAACTTTGTATATCAGCAGCTAAGATTGATTCTTTTTGAGCGAGTACTTTAATAATTTCTAGAGGAACCTCTTCCCGCATAGAAGCACCAACCACGATAGCCTTAGCTTTAACTGGCAGAACTTCTTTTAAGGTAAAAGCACCTGCCCAGCTACTTACATAGATCACTCTTTCATCTGGATTATCTGAAGGATATTCAAGTCTCAAACAGGTAGATTCTGATGTCCAGGTAGTATAGTTTTTTACTCCAAGCTTCTCTAAATCAGTAACAACTCTCCTGTCTTCTTTAGAAAGCCGGGTAACTGTTAATGTTCTTAATCCCATTCTCGCAGCTACATTGGCCCCATAATTAAAAGCTCCGCCATCAACAACCCTGGTTCCGGCAGAAGAGACGATAGTATCTTTAGTATAATGGCCGATAAAGCCTATCTGGTAAGGTAGATTCATTTCAACCTCCATTCATCGAAGAAAACCATTTAAATAATTTACTCTAAATTTAGATACTCAATCGCTTTATTAATTTGTATCTTTAATTCTTCTTTATTTAATCTTTGTACTTCTCTGGCAAATGGTTCAAAAGAAATAATTCCCTGATAACCTTTCTTAAGTAAAAAATCTATCTGCCCTTTGCAGTTTAAACGGTCCCTGGCAAAATTAATATTTCTGTATTCATCTCTCTGCAGATGTTGAGGAATATCTTTCGTGACAGATGAAATATGAACTAAACCGGTCAACTGAATGTCATATCTCTTATTCAAGCTATCTAAATCATCCGGTCCTATACTATGATGAAAGGTATCATAAACTATTCTATATCCCTCATATCCCACCTCTTTAATCACTTTCATGACGGTAATAAGAGAGGATAAAGAACTGGTAGTAAAACCGAGTGGTTCAATATAACCCAGGATACCATAATTTTTAAAAAAAGGTATTAATGCTTTTAAAATGTATACCGTATCCTGGTACTGTTTTTCCGGGCTGCGTTGATCATTTTTTTCATTCATCGGGCATAAAACAATAGCACGACAACAAATCTCTTTCGCTAAATCGAGCAAGGGGGTTAACTCTTTTTTTATTCTCTCTATTTCTTCTAAAAAGTTGAATTTCTGTAATGCATTAATGGAACATATTTGGATATTATATTGTTGAGTTAACAAACTTATTTCTTGGGTAGAATAAGAATCAAGCATTCCCCTTCCCGGTAAATCATTCCTTAATTCCACATAATCAAACTCCAATTCATTCGTCAATTGGAAAAATTCTTTTATATCGAGAGAAGGACAAATAATTCGGTTTAGTCCAAACCTGGAACGATCAATCATATCAGCTATCCTATCCTTTCTTCTTTATTAAGAATGGATTTCTTTGCATTTTTTATCATTACAATAACTAAATTCCAGTTGGATAGTAGGATGAAAAATACGAAAGTTATCTTCCAAGATGTTTGCAACTTGCTCTCTAATCTTTTCAGCCTCACTAATCTTCATATCATTATTCAGCAGGATATGGCCTTCAAAGAGAATCCTATTTTCATTTATCTGCCAGAGATGTATATGGTGAAGATCTTTTACCTGGGGGATTAATTCAATTTTCTTTTTTATATCTTTGATATCCATTTTTGCAGGTACTCGTTCCATCAATATAAAGGTGCTCTGTTTTAAAACTTGGTATCCCTGAACCAGAATAAACAGGGCAATAAGCACGGTTAAAAGGGGATCAATAAGATAAAACCGGTAAAAATAAATAATGATGCCGGCAATAATAACCGCTAAGGAACCTAGGGTATCTCCAAGTAAATGCAAATAAGCTGAACGGATATTCAGACTATGACGGGTTTCCGGATGAAGCAGGTAAACACTCACCAGGTCAGCAATAAAACCAAAACCTCCTACCACTAACATTATTGGAATGGTAATATCTTGTGGATCTCTAAAACGAAAATAGGCTTCTCGGAAAAGAAAAAAAGCAATAATTATAATAACCGAGGAATTGAGTAAGGCAGCCAGTATTTCTGCTCGTTTGTACCCAAAGGTCATCTTTAAATCCGGAGAACGCATGCCTATTTTTCTCGCCAGATAACTGATTAAAATAGCCATACCGTCACTAAAATTATGCAAGGCATCCGCAAGTAAAGCCAGGCTCCCGGACAAAAGGCCACCGATTACCTCCACCAAACAGATCATAAAATTTAAAACTATAGCTATAACAATTCTCTTATCATTTTGGTTACTACTATGCTGAGAAACATGATCATGCATTATATCTACTTTTATGCCTATTTTTTAATTAAATCTATATAATTAATTATTATATCACGATAAGGAATGAAATAAAGTGAGTTATTTGTACATTTTTCGATTAGTGCAGTTTAAAGAATCATTAAATAAAGTACAACTTTTCACAAAGATTTATATAATATCTCTCCATTTACAATAGTCATTTTAATATCAACATTCTTATCAAAAACAGCAATATCAGCCTTTTTATTTTCTGACAAAATACCTATTTTATCCTCTATCCCCTGTATTTTAGCTGTATTATAGGTCACCATTTGCACAGCCTGACGAATATTGAGATCGACAAAGTTAATCATATTCCTTACCAATCGATCTACGGTAGAAACACTGGATGCAAATGACTGACGATTTGTAAGTTTAGCAACATAGTTATTTTCCTGGGTAGCAATCTCAAATTCTTCTGGAATGTCTGCCTCTACGATGACTTCAAGCCCCCCTAGTTCGTATTTCCCGGGTCCCATTCCCGCAGCACTCATTGAATCAGTAACCAGGCATACCTTTTCCATCCCCTTAGAGTGGAGTACAAGTTTTATTAAACTCGGTGGCAGATGATGTCCGTCTGCAATTAATTCTGTGGTCAATTCACCCATCAATAAGGTCGATTCAATAACCCCGGAAATACGGTATCCTTTAATTCGTTGTATTCCCGACATTCCGGAAAACATGTGGGTAACATGGGTGTAACCATTTTCTACTGCCTTTAAGACTTGTTGGTAACTTGCATTGGAATGACCAATAGCCGCTACAATATTCCTTTTTCTTAATTCCTGACCAAGCTCCAAGCCGCCCGGAACCTCCGGTGCTGCCGTTAACCTGATAATGTTGGGATATTCTTCTAATAAGGGGAGGTATTGTTCGGGTTTTGGAAAATAGATATGTTCCGGGTTTTGCGCGCCTTTCTGTTCCAAACTAACATAAGGACCTTCTACATGTATACCCAATATCTTGGAACCCTGAAGATCTTTTTGCATTGCTCTGGAGATACAGTCTACTGATTGTATAATATCATTCCAGGAAGCTGATAAAGTAGTAGGTATAAAAGAAGTAGTTCCGCATTTTACTAATCCCTGGGCCATTTGCTGTAAGTCCTTTTCAGACCCGGACATTACTGAACCTCCGAAGGCTCCGTGAAGATGTGTATCAATAAAACCAGGGCTGATATACATCCCTTGTACATCGATGATTTTAGCGCCTTCGGGAATTTCAATCTCATCTGTTTTGCCGACCTTTTCTATTGTCTTACCTTTAATCAAAACACATCCCTGGGATATTTCCCGAAAAGGGGTGAGCAGGATACCGTTAGTAATTGCAATATACTTTTCCATTATTATTTTCTCCTATCCTTTTAAAAAACCCAGTTAATCTTTAATGTGTTACTATTTTAAATAAATTGAAGACTGGTCATCTAAAAAGACAAAACAATTATGGTGTTTTTTTAAAATAGAAGCAGGACAATCCGGGGAAATCTTATCACCTGTAAAGCAATTCTTTACTGCCACTGCTTTGCGTCTGTCTGGTACAGTACAGATGATATTTTTTGATTTCATTATCTGTTTGACTGACATAGAAATGGCTTTTTTGGGAACATCATCCAGACTCTCAAACCAGCCTTCACCCAGCTGCTGTTTTCGGCAGGCCTCATCGAGCTGCACAACTATGTAGGGCTTTTCGGTATCAAAGTCAGCGGGTGGGTCGTTGAAGGCCAGGTGACCGTTTTCTCCGATGCCTACAAAGGAGACATCGATCTCTTTCTGGCTGATGATTCTGTTAAGGCGTTCACATTCTTGTTGGGGATCAGGAGCATCTCCTTGCACAAAATAGAAATTGCCCGGATTTACTCTACTGATAAAACGATCTTTGAGATATTTTCGGAAACTTGCCGGGTGATGCTCAGGAAGTCCTACATATTCATCCAAGTGAAACATAGTGGTTTTGGACCAATCTATTGAACTTATTTGGACAAGGTTTTCTAAGAATTCAAACTGGGAGGCACCGGTAGCTATAACAAAGTTGGCTTCTCCTTTATTGTTAATAGCTTTTTTCAGGATTTCGGCTGCTTTTTGGGCGGCAGCTTCACCCATGGTTTGTTTACTTGAGAAGATATTTATATTCATAAGCAATTCCCTTTCATTCTTTTTTCTTATTTTGCATGTTAAAAATAAAAGAAAATATAAGCTCTACTTATTCCATTAATAATTGATAAATTTTGTCATCTATCCAATCTTTTGTCGTGATTTACAAAACAATAATACTAAAGTAAATAATCTCTCTGATACTTCATTATGATTTAATATTTTATGATACCTTATCCCCTGTTTTATGCTCTAATTTTTTAAACCAGAAACCATCACCGATATCTACATCTCTTCCTTCTTTAGTATTATCCTGAATCCATTTAATAGCCTCTGCAAAATGCTCCCGGAGCATTTTCTGGGCTAAGTAAGAATCTTTTGCCTCGATTGCTTTAATAATCATATGATGTAATTTTACGAAATTAAATCTATCCTTTGTTTTGTATCTGTGTAATATAGCCAGATTTCGCTGTATGGTAGAGAAAATTCTAATCAAATCAATTAGCAAGTCATTTTGTGCACGTTTAAATAACAAGGTATGGAAAGTTGAATGAATGTCTACTAAATCCTTTTCTTCAACATTATTCCTGATTTGTTCTTCCATATCATTTAAAACTTTTTTTAACTCATTAATATCAGTTGTGCTGTATTTATTAATATCCTTGGCAATAAACCAGCATTCTAAACAGAATCTTACTTCGAATATCTCTTTAAATTTATCAATATCCAATTTAAGATTATAAGGCAAATTTTTTAAAATAGCTTCATAATTAAAATCCCTTACAAATCTACCTACTCCATGTTTAGTTTCTATAACTCCCAATGTTTCTAAAACTTTTAAAGCTTCTCTAATCGCAGTTCTGCTTACACCTAATTTTCTTGACAATTCTTGTTCAGTAGGCAACAAATCCCCATATTTTAAATTAGATTCTATAATATATAATTTTAATTGCTCCTGAACAAAACTCTGCAGGCTGGTTACATTTTTGTATGATTTAATTTCCATTTTATTTCCTGACGACTAATCTTTTTCAACTCCTATGATATCATACAACACAATTAAAAATCAATTCAATTCAGGTAAATTTTTTGTTTTTCCTGAAGATGATTCTGTAAGAAGTAGAAACAAAATATATTTTATGTTCTTATCTGCTACACAATATCGACAGGGCAATGGCATTTAACTTTGCTTCACTTTTATCTGCCCGGGAAGAAATAGTAATCGGAACTCTTGCTCCTACTACCAGGTTTCCTTCTGGATAACCTGCATAATATATAATGCTTTTCCCCAGTATATTCCCACAGGCAATATTGGGAACAATTAAAATATCAGCTTTGCCCGCTACAGCAGATTTGATTCCTTTCTTCTTTACCGCAAATTCCGAAATGGCATTATCAAGAGCCAGGGGGCCATCAATAATACACCCTGGTATTTGCCCTCTCTGGTTCATCTTAGTAAGAATCCCAGCCTGTAATGTTTCTTCCATGTCAGGATTAACCGTTTCTATTGCCGCTAGCAAGGCAACTTTGGGTTTCTCAATACCCAGCTTATGGGCTACACTAACTGCATTTTTGATAATGGATACCATGGCTTGTAAATCCGGTTTGATATTAACTCCACCATCACTCAATAACACTAAACGGGATTGCTTTTCTCTCTGATCCTCGAATACGAAAACATTACTGATAAAATTTTCAGTCCTCAGCCCTTTCTCTTTATTCAATACTGCCTTTAATAAATAAGCAGTTTTAATCTTTCCTTTTAACAGGATTCCTCCTTTTTTCACTTCCTCTACAGCTACCGGACCTTTCTCTTCATCCTCTTTAATAGGAATAATATCCTCGATAAAAGAACGATCCTGAAATCCCAGCTCTTCTAAAGCACTTTCAATTTCTTTTTCTGGTCCTACCAAAACAGCCTTTCCAATACCATAATCATAACTCATTTTTACAGCCTTGAGAGCTTCCAGGTCTTCCCCTCCGGCAATAACTACTCTTTGTCTTTTCTTTTCTGTTAACTCCTGAAATAATTGCTTAAAACTAGTTATCATAGTTTGTCCCCCCATCTAAAAGCATTAAATATCACAACCGCATAGCGGTTGGCTTTAAGAAGCCTCTATCTAAAATCTAACAGAAGCCTCGCTTTTTATTATCCAGTTTTTTTTTGCTCTTTTCTCTTAATCTCTTAGCTATCTTTTAAATGATAACTATAATTTTTTAATACCTTCTTTGATTTTCTGCATCCCTTTTCTAATCATCTCTAATGAAGTGGCAAAAGAAAAACGTAGATAACCTTCACCGTATTGGCCAAAGGCATTTCCGGGTACCGTTACCACCCCACACTGATCCAGTAAATACATAGATAATTCCTCTGAACTTTTACCGGTTTTAATAATATTAGGAAAAGCATAAAATGCTCCCTCGGGCTGCAGGCACTCAAAACCTTCTATTTCACCAAATCCTTCCATAATTATATCTCTGCGTTTTTGATAAGCCTCTCTCATTTCAGCAATATTACGGCTGGTTTCCTCCTGCTGCTGCAAACCATATAAGACTGCTCTCTGTGTTACAGAATTAGGACAAACCGCTGTATTCTGCTGTACTTTAACCATTTCATTGACTAAATATCCCGGACAGGCAATATAAGCAATGCGCCAACCTGTCATGGCATAACTTTTAGAAAATCCAAAAATTGAGATCGTTCGCTCTTTCATTCCCGGCAATGAGGCTATGCTTTCCTGTTTTCGGCCATCAAATAAAATATCTTCATAAAGTTCATCACTAATGATAAACAAATCATTGTCTATGGCTATCTGGGATACCTCTTTCATAATTTTTTTATCAATTACCATACCGGTAGGATTGCTGGGAGAATTTAGTAAAATAGCTTTTGTTTTTGAGGTAATCAATTTTTTAAGTTCCTTCGGATCAATTTGGAAATGATTTTCTTCTCGAATAGGAAGGTAAACAGGATTTCCCCCAACTAAATTAACCTGGGAGCCATAAACGAGAAAACCCGGATCCGGAATAATCAGCTCATCTCCGGGATTTAACAGCACATAAAAAGTCGAAAACAAAGCCTGTGTTCCTCCTGCTGTTACCAAAATTTCCTCAGGTTCTATCTGAATGCGATTCATATTGCTTACTTTCCAAGATAATGCCTCTCTTAAATCAGCAAACCCGGCATTAGGTGTATAATGAGTATAGCCTTCATTAATAGCATGTTTTGCCGCTTCTCTAACATGATCAGGTGTAACAAAATCAGGTTCGCCAATTCCGAAGCTGATAATATCTTTTCTATTTTGTGCTAAATCAAATAGTTTTCGAATACCCGAAGGCTTGATCTTTTGTAAATTTCGATTTAAATCCATTTCTTCTCCTTTTCTTAAAAGATTAATTACTCAATTTTAATTAGGTATTTTGAACTGAAAAAGCAGAAATAACTTGTTTATACCGCATTTCAAATACATTTGTGTTCATATCAATAACATGAACTGGTAAATTTTAGTCCTAAAAAGAAATTCTAACAGAAATATATAGTAGGTGAGCTTTTAGCATCGTATTATTATACAATAAATTATAATGTCAGCAAATATCCATTTTTCTTCAGCCAATTTTGGTGTTTTTTATATTCCGGCATGAATAGTTTGACTTTATTCCAGAAAGCCCTGGAGTGGTTTTTCTCAATAAGGTGAACCAGTTCATGAACCACCACATAATCGATGACTGGCAGGGGTGCCATAACCAGGCGCCATGAAAAGTTAAGATTGCCCAGGTGACTACAGGAAGCCCACCTTTTTTGAGCATTGGAAATTTTTATTTGTTTATATTTAAATCCTCTTTTTTGGGTATAACAAAAAACTCTTTGGCAAATCTTTTCATAAGCTGCCCGTTTGTACCAGGCAATAAATATTCCCCTGGGATTCTTAACTCCCTCTCGTAGATAAAAATAATCACCCTCCAAAACCAGGGGTTTAATTAACTTATTGGGTTTTACAAGTATTAACCGGTAAAGATACCCCAGATAGAAAAAACTCTCTCCGCTGACAAATTTCTTTTGAGTGAACCTCATATCTCTGGAAAGGAGTTCCTTTTTCTTGTTCTCCAACCATTTAGTGTGCTTTAAAATCACTTTCTCAATTACATCATTTCCTACTCCTATAGGTGCCTTTACAATTAATGTAGCATCATCACAAACCTGTAGCATGATAGTTTTTCTATGGGAGCGAATAATCTTCTTTATCTGCATAAACTTTACTCCTGTAATTAGGTTTATTGCCTGTACTAACAAGAAAAGGAATAAAAAGGTTTTTTGTATCACCATAATAAAAAACCCCTGCAATTTACACTGCAGGGGTTTTTATTTAGTACATTTTAACTAAAAGTTAATAGCGTCTTCGGCTATCGCCAAAATCTCTTCTTGGCTTTTGGGGTTTGGCTTCATCAATCTTTAATGGACGATCACTGAAATCAGTGTCGTGTAAAGCATCCTTGGCTTTATTGGCTTCTTCATTAGAAGACATTTCCACAAAACCAAAACCTTTGCCCTCGATAATATTAACACTTTTCACGGTGCCATAAT
>CAZPII010000055.1:0-5337 GCA_964586485.1 uncultured Atribacterota bacterium
AGGCAGATTAATCATTAAAAGGGCAGTTGCCTCATAGACCGGATCAAGCACAGAATAGCTGATAATAGCAGCTGTTATAACTGCAACCAAAAAAATGCCAATAATCAGCCATTTTCTCTTTAGTAAAACATTTATATATTCCCGTAAATCTATTTCTTCCTCATTCATGACAGTTTCCTTTCATTTTAAAAAATGAATCAACTCAATTAATTTAATAAAAACAATCCTCTTGAAAGTATTATTTGTTTGATTAATATTTATTATAACAAAAAAAATTTAATAAATAAAAGTAAAAACAACTTAATTAGTTGTAATGTCCAGATATTAGAAAATTAGAGGAATTTCATTATACTTCTATCATCTTTTTGTTAAGTAATTTTATTATCTTTTTACCGCCATAAAAGCAATAAGGATATTCACGAAATTTGAGGATTTTTTCCTGTTTTCTTTTTTTCTCTTCCCCTGCTATCTGTCTGGTTAAATATTCTTCGTAGGGAGCAAGAATTTGCTTGATATTTTTGTTTGATTGCTTAATTCTTGCTGAAAGGCCGGGCTTTTCCTTTTTGTCAGCTTTTTGTATTTTTTGGACCAATTTCATCTTCTCCTGGATAAGTTCCTGGGCTTGCTGCTCTTCCTCTGAGGAGAGGTTTGCCTCTGTAATTATTTTCTCCGGATTATGTTTTATATCCCTTTTCTTTTTTTGTAATAGGGATAAATCCTTTTTATTTTCCATTGTTTGCTTAAAGTCCATGGGTATGGTGGCAGAGACAGAAAAATATTCCGGTGGTGTCACCTTAAAATAATCCTCGATAATTTGGTCAGTAATCCAATCGTATTTAGAGCCGCCTATTCCATGGATAAATAGGTCTGCTCCAAAAAGCCGCTGGAATAAAGTGAAAATAAGTGCCCTGGGAGAAATGTTAATTTTGTTTTGCATTATTATTTTTTTTAACCTCTCCAAGATAATTCCTTTTTTCTCTTTTTCGGAGGAGATAAGTAAAATCCGCTTACCTGATAGAATATCAAGAGATAAAGTTCCATTTTTTTCTTTTATCAAAAATAATTTTTTTCTTTCCGGGTTTTTGCCTTTTTGCCAGACCCAGAATGGTGTTTCAATTCGATTTTCCGCTATCTGCAAATCAGGAATTGGGTTAACCTTGTTTCTAATTTTATGCAAGGTCCGGTATTGGTGTAATTTTTGATTATAGATAAGGGCAAATGACTCGATGTTGCTGACCAATTCCAGAAAGAATAGCAAAAATTCCTCATTATTTTGCAAAAATGAAAATGGTATTTCATAATAAGCCGGTTGGAGAGATTCTTCATAATATCGGCGGGAGGCAATTAAAAATATTCCTAATTGATTCATTTCAGCTTCAGTTGTACATAGTTCATAAGCTCTCCAGATATGGTTGCAAAATTCAGAGAAACGTTTGTAGATTAACGGATTCGATAAACTTTTAATCTTTTCCTTTACTTCATTTAGAAATCCTTCTAACTTCTTTTTAGTGGGAATCTTTTTCTTTTGTAAAGGAATATTCTTTTTGTCATTAGATAAGATTATTTGATTGAGAGAATATCCTTGTTCATGATTATTGTTTACTTCTGCAAGTGCAGGACAATAAAGATATAGAGGATCTACAATATCATGATCCAGATTTAGATTGATACCAAAAATATGGCCTGTTTTATCCTGTTTTATTAATTCGGATAAAAATAGATTTTTTATCCAGATCCCCGGGTGATAAAACTCCGGTTGATGACCAGTGATAACCAGGTAATCAGAGGTATTGGAATAATTCTTTGCAACTTTTTCTACTTTTCCTGCCTCTCCTGCCTCCAGCTTATCGGTAAAGTGATGCGCTTTTCTTCTTAAATTCTGCCGGTAAGTTTCTCTCAGTAAAGCAAAAGGCTGACCGAATACTTTAAAGCTATAGTTATTTATTTTTTTTCGGTTTTGTTTTATGATGTTATAAATTTGGGAAGGATAAGGAGAAAAGAGAACCTCATTATCTCCGGGAATATTCATGGACTTATTATTCATCTATAGTAAATCCCCAATTTTCTTTAATCCAATGGATTCTCTGGAGATAAAAGCTTCTCCATATTTCTTCCTGATTAGTCCACCCCAATAAGCATTAACTCTTGTAAGCAAGGAAATGCCGGGATGTTCTTTTATAGGAGACCCAAACTGAGACTGATAACATTGCAGTGCCGCTAATTTTTGTTCCATCTGTTGGGAGATATCCAAAATAAAAGAAGGAACCACATTTAACCTTAAATGTGAGACAAAATAATAATAAATTTTTGGTACATAGAAAGGCTCTCCTTGCATATCTGTCTTGCTTAATTTTCCATAAAATCTGGCGGCATCACATAAACTCGAAGCAGCAGCATGGTCAGGATGAGCATCAATCCAATATGGAGCAAATATTATCTCCGGAGTATTTAGTCTGATTTGTTCTGCCAACAGTTTGCGTGAAGTTATATCATCTACCAGGTAACGGTTTTTTAATTCAAGATTTATTCTTTTTTGGACATCCAATATTTCGCTTGACTTAATAGCTTCCTTCTGCCTTGTTTCTTTATTGCCAAAAGGAGTGGGTTCTCCGTCTGTTAGATCAACAATAATTATTTTATGTCCTTCTCCCTTCATCTTGATAATTGTTCCCCCCATGCCGATTTCTACATCATCGGGATGAGCACCAATTGCCATAATATTCAAATTTTTTTCAACTCCTTTCTGATGATCTTCAGATAATAGTGTAGTCGTTCTCTACTGTCATCCAAAACAGGTCCGAAGGTTCTTTTCTCATCAGTGTAGATTAACTCTATTGGTAATTCCTTTATCTTGAGATTATTTTTATAAGCCTGGATTAATAGTTGCAGAGGTAATCCGTACCCTTTTTCAGTCAACTTTAACTTTTTTAAAGCATCAACTCTATAGATTTTAAAACCGCAAAAAGAATCAGTTAACTGATATCCGGTTATTCTGTTTAACAAATTGGTAATTTTACTATTAATACGATACCTATCCCTGGGGGGCTTGTTTGCCATTTTACCGGGGTCCAGATAACGGGAGCCTGAAAGAATATCTATTGAGGAATTTTTCATAATATTGATAAAATGAGGAATATTTTCTGGTTCATGCTGTCCATCTCCGTCGATAGTCAATATAAACCGATAATTTTCCTGAACAGAATAATCAAATCCATCGATTAGAGTTTTCCCATAACCTTCGTTATTTTCATGATTTATAAGATAAAGATTTCCCGGTAATTCCCGGGAAATCTTTTCAATAGTCACCCGACTGGAATCCTTTGAACCATCATTAATAATCAGGATATCATTTTTGGAATACTTTCTAATATCTCTGAGCACACCTGCTATATATTTTTCTTCATTGTATAGTGGAATAAAAAATAGAACTTCTTTTGTATTCATAAATTTATTGGTACGGGTTAATATCCCAAACTATCTCCAACCAGTATGATGCTTATATCTGCATAATTTGGTTTTTTTTCGATTACCACGGAAACTTTACACATGCGGTCTGCTGAATCGCAATCTGTACATTGCCCCGTTAAGGCACAGGGTGTATTTTTCTTTAATCGCTTCCCATTTAACGGAGCAGCAATATTCCTTATTCTGGAGAAGGCTTCGTCCACAGTGTCTACTAATTTGTTGGCACCGGCAATAATAAGCACTTTTTTAGGTCCAAACGCCATTGCTGCTACCCGGTTACCTGTTCCGTCAATATTAACCAATTGCCCATCCAGAGTTATGGCATTACTGCTGGTAAGATAAACATCACTAGTTAATGCATCTTTTCTGATTGTTATTTTTTCTTGGAGTGTGGATGCTTTTTCCCAATGTGCAAAAATAGTATTACCCTGTTTCTCTAAGGCTTCCAGTAATCCGACTTCTCTAATTGTTACCGAACCACCGATTCCTACAGTGTCATTTTTTTGAATGAACGAAATTGCTTTCTCCAAAGCTTCTTCTCTATTGTCTACATATAATGCATCAAAATCATTCGCCTTGAGAGCTTTGATTGCTAACTGGCATCGTTTAGCATAAATATCTTTCTGAATTTCCTGCTTCATTTATTTCCCCTTTCTTTTTTCAAACCTTATTTATTTTTTCCGATTTCTTCTTCTACTTCTTCTGCACCTTCTAAATAAAATTTTTCTTCATCAGGGGCAATCTCTTTGAGCAGTCTGAGAAACTCTCCCGCATGTACGCGTTCTTCATCGGCAATATCTTTTAACACATCCTGGGCTAATTTGTTATCAGTTGATTCGGCAAGTTGCATATAAAGCTGAATAGCTTCATATTCTGCTGCAATCATAAACCTTATAGCACGAATCAATTCCTCTTTCGTTAATTTGCGGTCATTTTTCAGACCAGAAAATGGATGTCCAAATTCAGGCATATTTGTTTCTCCTCTCTAAAATTTATATTTTTATAGGATTTCTAGAATAGCAAAATTATACTAGAAATTATACAACAATAATTCTTTTTAAACAAACCATCTGAATATTAAGTATATTAAGTATCTTTGTAAGTAAGTAGGGAAAATATATATTTTGATTTATTTTTTTTCTTTTATTGCGGGCATAATTAGACAGAGTATTGCACCAACAAGACTCAATATTGCAGAAACTATATAGCCAATATTATAAGTTCCGGTAAGATCACGAACTAAACCGCCTAACAGCGGTCCAAAAACTCCGCCTGCTCCCCATGCAGTAAAGACCAATCCATAATTTAACCCCAGGTTTTTTACGCCGAAATAATCTGCTGTTATTGAGGGAAACAGTGTCAGCATACCTCCAAATGTAAAAGCTACCAGGGCTGTTCCTATTGAAAAAGGCAAGAAAGTCGTAAAACTGGCAAAAAAGATAAAACAAACAAAACGAGATATGAAAGTTAAAAACAAAGTTGCCTTTCTCCCAATCTTATCTGAAATAACCCCACAGGCAATACGACCAAACCAGTTAAAAACAGCATAAATCATAATGAAACTGGTTGCTGCACCGGCTGTTACCCCGATTTGTTCCTGAGCGATATTTGATAATTGGCCTAATATCAATAAACCTGAAAAAGTTCCAAAGCAAAACATTAGCCATAATATGTAAAACTGTGGAGTACTAACCATTTCTCTCCAGTTGTAATTTACCATATTTTTGATTTTTATGGTTTTATGGCTTTGCTCGGATACAAAGACTTGATAATCATCAGGTGGATTATCAATAATCAAATTGAATAGAAAAATTGCTATGGCAAAAGAGATTCCGAGAATAAAAAAAGTAGACTCAAGTCCATATTTACTAA
>CAZPII010000055.1:5347-9224 GCA_964586485.1 uncultured Atribacterota bacterium
TAATTAGAAATGATGTTAATGGGGCAATATATATTCCTGCCAGTCCGAATCCACTGACAACGATACCTGAGATCAATCCTCTTTTGTGAGGTCCAAACCATTTTATTGCAGCAGGGGTTGCAGCTGCATAGCCAAACCCCATAGCCGTTCCAAAGATAATACCAAAGAAAATCGAAAGACCTGTTACTGTCAGAAAGACTCCAGAAAAGATAAAACCAATTCCTGTTAAAATGGAGGCAACAAATATAACAAACTTTGGGCCATGTATATCCTGCAATCGGCCTCCGGGCACCATTATTAAAGCAAAAACGGCACAAGCAATAATATAGGGTATCTGAGATTCTGTAGCAGACCAGCCAATATTTCTTAAGGCTGCGGCAAAGACTCCCCAGGAATACAATATCCCTAATGCCAGATTTACCCCTAGTCCTGCAAAGGTAACCAGCCAACCTTTTTTATAATTTTTATAATTGTCTAATGAGTTGCTTTTTTCAGATATTTGCACGACATTTCCTCCTTGTTTTCTTGAATCTTCTTTATATTTATCATTATTGTTTTAAAACTGTATAAAATAAATATCACACCCACAAAGCGGGTCGCTTTAAGAACCTCTAAAAGAGGTGTGCTTTTTTGGACTTCAGGTGATAAATTATCATATGGATTAGCTTAATCTTTTTCATGGTTAACCCAATTTATTTAATCATTACCAGCTTCTTAGTAGGTGGTTTTTCATGGTTAAATAAATTAGGTTAGGTTTGGAATAAAATTAATTTTAGTAGGCTTCTTAACAATTACAATTTGAATTGTCGTTTGTAGTTCTTTATTTTAAGAGATGGTAAAAAATAATAGAAAGTAGTAATATCTTCTAGGGCTAGATGATATAGCTCTATCGATATGAGGGTTGGGGAGATTCTTACACTTCTACGTGATATGATACTCCCTATTTTTGTAGGTGCTTTTTGATTTGCATCTACCATATAAAAGTATTTATATGATTTATTGAAAATAATTTTAACATAATAAGGAAAGATAAACAACTAAGTAAGAAAATTTATTTACAAAAATATTTTCAAGTAAATATCGTGCCCACAACCACAAAGCGGGTGGCTTTAAGAACCCCAGCCTTAACCCTTCAGTTTTATGGTTGAAAGGTTAAGGCTACACAAATCTTAATTATTTTTTCGGCTATAAGGTTTCCTGGCTTTCGGTGGGCCTAATATTTCGGTTGCCACCACCGTTAGAGGAAGTTCCCTTCCTGTCAGGAGAGCTTTTAGTTGTGTTTCAGGTGCCGAAGTTTTTTCTGCTAATTGATTGCCATTTTCCTTGACTTTATCTATATTGACAGGATCTTGCTCCTTATCTTGCTCTGTAGAAGAACGGTATTTATTAATATTCTGTCCTCCGGGGTAAGCTTCCGGTACCGGTATTTCTGGTTGCTTTTCTGATAAGTCTATTTTTGATTTTTCTTCTTCAATAAAATCTTCCTCTGTTTCTTTTACCTCTTGCTTTTTCAAATTATTATAGTCATCTTCTAGAGAATCCGAATCAAAAGACCAGGGATCAAAGGGCGATTTTTTTTTCGCCTCTTCCTTAAAACGCTTTGAGATTGAAGAAAAAATAGTTATGATAACAAAAACTATGATCAGAAATTCCATTTAATACTCCCTTTATGTTTCTTTTTAAACAGATTATTACTATTATTTATTGCCTGTTTTGTTCATCTTTTTTTTCAGTGTCACTACCCATCTTGGATATACTTCCCCGCATCTGGGTATCTGACTGAATATTTTGCATATTGTAATAATCCATTACACCTAATTTGCCTTCCCGTAGTGCCTGGGAAAGTGCTTTGGGTACTTCGGCCTCGGCTTCCACAACCTTTGCCCTCATTTCCTGAACGGAAGCTTTCATTTCCTGTTCTCTTGCTATAGCCATAGCCCTTCTTTCTTCAGCCTTAGCCTGGGCAATACGTTTATCGGCTTCAGCCTGATCTGTCTGAAGCTGGGCGCCAATATTTTTGCCTACATCCACATCAGCAATGTCGATGGAGAGGATTTCAAAAGCAGTGCCGGAATCCAGACCTTTCTCCAGAATGGTTCGTGATATGTCATCAGGATTTTCCAATACTTTTTTATGGTTTTCAGCTGAACCAATAGTAGAAACCATTCCTTCACCTACTCTAGCGATAATGGTCTCTTCTCCTGCTCCTCCAACTAAACGTTCAATGTTTGCTCTTACCGTTACCCGTGCCCTGGCTTTCAGTTCAATTCCATCACTGGCTACGGCAGCCACAACCGGTGTTTCGATTACCTTGGGATTAACACTCATCTGTACTGCCTTTAAAACATCTCTTCCAGCCAGGTCGATAGCTGCTGCCCTCTCAAAACCCAACTCGATATTCGCACGTTGAGCGGCAATCAATGCATTAACTACATTATCTACATTTCCTCCCGCCAGGTAATGTCCTTCCAACTTGTTTACATTAAGATCCAGTCCTGCCTTGGTTGCCTTGATTAGGGGCTCTACTACTTTGGATGGAATAACCCGGCGTAACCTCATCCCGATAAGAGTGACCAGTCCGACACGTACTCCCGCCGCCATAGCAGCAATCCATAACCTTATAGGAATAAAGCTGAATATTACAGAAATGGCAACAAAAAATATGACTAGTATTACCAAAAGCGGTAAAATATTTCCTAAATTTTCCAAAACAATTCTCCTTTCTTCTTTTCTTTAATTTTTAACTTAATTTTCTCTATTAGACTTATTAACTACAATTCTGTACCCTTCTACCTTGATTACCTCTACAGATTCACCAGTTTTTATATACCCTCCTTCACTAACCGTATCATATTTCTTTCCTTCTATCTCCACCTTACCGGAAGGACGCAAAGGTGTCAGGGTACGGCCTTTTTTACCAATGAGATGGCTATAGTCTTCAGATGAACTGTAACCAGCCTCTTTGGTAGCTGACTCAGAAAGTATAAAACTTTTCAGAGTTCCTTTATTTTTGAAATACTTGAAAGCTATATAACCTGCAATGCCAGATAGGAAAAAGGAAATTAGAAGCATATATATGCCTAAAGTTGTTGAAGCAGCAGCCAAAACAATTGCAATAACCACCGCTATCAAACCACCAAGTCCAAAAATACCAAATCCCGGCATAAATGCTTCCACCAGTAAAAAAATAATGCCAAAAACAAATAAAAATATTGCCTGCCATCCACTAACTCCGGTAAAGAAATGCCCACCAAAATAAAGGCCGAAGGAAAGTAAACTTAAAAAGCCTCCAATACCAAAACCGGCAGTTAATATCTCAACTATCAAAAAGGAAAAACCCATCATCAAAAGCAAAGTTGCTACAACTGGATTAATAAGCCATCCGCTCAAATTTTCCCAGAAGGTAGCTGAGGAATGGATGAGTTCCACACCGGATAAACCTACAATCTCCAATAATTCATCTATAGAAGAAACAGTGCCATTGCTGAACTCCAGAGATTCAGCTTCACGGGTAGTAAGGGTTAACAGTTCTCCTTCTTCAACTAGATCTGCTATACTTATGTCCCTCCGTACCATAGCTGCAGCTATACGAGGATCTTTCCCCTGCCTTTCAGCCGTGCTTCTCATCTCTGCTTCCCAGAAAGAAAGCATTTTCTCATTTACTTCGCCTCCTCCCAAAAGAACCGGTTCGGCAGCCCCGATAGTGGAACCGGGAGTCATAAAAAAACCGTCTACAACCAGTGCCAGGTAGGCACCTGCGGAAAGGGCATTGGTATTTACATAAACATATACAGGTGCAGTAAATGCATCCAGGATTTTTTTAGCTTCTTGTGCTGTATCTATATAACCTCCCGGAGTATTCATATCCAAAATTACC
>CAZPII010000056.1:0-9068 GCA_964586485.1 uncultured Atribacterota bacterium
TTTTTTGGCTGCCGGTGATTTTTTAAACTTTTCACGGAATATCATATCATCAAAAAAAGAAACCAGTAATGCCTTTAAATATTGATTTTTGATTGAGCCAATTTTATGATCAATTTCCAGCATCAATTTATCAATATCTCTTTCTGTAGAAGGAATAAAATTCTCCGGGGAAATCTCTGGAGTTCCCCCTAGAGATTTAATGCTCATCTGCATCTGGCCATTGCTTTTCTTTTTAATAACTTGTCCTTCGATTTTTGCAAATTGCAACTTTTCAATATCTTTTAATTTATTCCTGGAAATATCCCAGTAAATTGCCTCTATTTCTCCGCTTTTATCGGCAATTTTTAAAAACCCGTCCACAGTTTCACCATTTCTTCGTACCCTGAACTCTGCCTCTTTAATATAAAAAACTCCCTTAATCCTATCTCCTAAATTCAAATCAGCAAGATTTTGTTTATTTTCCAATATCTTAACCTCTCATTCATTATAAAAACAGAACATTCAAACAATCAGAAACTATTATATATCAAAACACTATTTTTTGGAAATTTACTGCTATGTATTAAAATTATTTATAGGGATATTTTCTTGACAAGCTATCTGATTTTATCTATCCTAATATGTTAGTAGCTAATTATTAATTATTGAACAAAGCAGCTTTTCACTCATTCACTAGCCGAAGTGGCGGAACCGGTAGACGCGCTACGTTCAGGGCGTAGTAGGTCTTGCACCTGTGGGGGTTCAAATCCCCCCTTCGGCACCATTTCATTTATCACTTAAGCCTTTATCAATGGCAATCCAGTCAGTATCTTCACCGAAGAAATCTCTTTTCTCCTTTTCTGTAGTCGGAAGCACATCAAATTCACATTCTTCATCTTTTCGTTCCGGCATACATTTGGTATGGACCAGCTTATAATTGGGATTATAATATAGAGACTTTGCTAAATCGACATAGCAATAAAGTCTCCCCAATTCTTCTTCACCATACTCTCGCCATAGCTTGCCCAGAACGCAACCAATACTTCTTCTGCGCTCCCTTCCTTCTGTTTCAAAAACTTCTCTCTTAGCATGCATGCCATACTTGGGAAGATTTCTGGCTTTCCCGGCACCAAAATTTTCCGGAGTTGTCTCCAGGCCTTGAGCTAGAACTTCTTCTTTCACCTTTTCCCCGACTAACTTTCCATAATACTTGATTGCCTTTAATATCATTTTTTTTCCTTTTTCATTTCCCAGTTCTCTGACTAACGTTTTAGCATAAGCCAAATGCAGCAGGGCAATTCTTCTGCTGGCCATTTCGACTTCCTTTTCCACTTCTTTTCTGGGTACCATTTGTTCCTGATTATTTTCTTTCAAACTGATTCTCCTCCTAAAAATATTGGCCGGACAATTAAAAACTATTTTTTATCCAGTCCGCCTTTATTTTCTGTAGTATCTCAATATCCATACTCCTATTGCTAATCGAAATATTCCCGCTGACTATCAAATTATAACAAATTTATACCTTAAAGTGAATTTACCTTGATGACTGAAATATTGAGCGGCAATTCCTATTGTGTGCATGAAATGTGTATAAAAGAAGTTTAACCTTCTGGATGTCCATTTGGGATAGTGGAATGATTTTTTATTGTAGGTTTTTGTTTACTATGATATTTTAGAGATATGCTTTAAAAAAAGAAATGCTTAACAAGAAACCACCTTTTAAAAATTAAAGGTATTGGGAGGAAAGATGTTTATTAAACTGTATCTTATTGCCTTACCTGTTTTCTTTATCATTGACATGTTATGGTTAGGATTGGTAGCCAAAAATTTTTACCAGAACCAGATTGGATTTTTGATGAAAACAAATGTAAATTGGGTTGCAGCTATTCTGTTTTACCTTCTCTTTGTGGGAGGTTTGGTCTTTTTTGTATTGTCTCCAGGAATAGCAAAGCGAAATCTTTCATATATAATTATTGCGGCAATCCTGTATGGTCTGATTACTTACTCTACTTATGACCTTACCAATTTAGCTACCCTGAAAGACTGGCCTTTATTGATTACAGTTATTGATATAATCTGGGGAATGATTTTATCTGTTTCTGTGTCATTAATTTCCTATCTAATAGCTATCAGGTTTATTTTATAGCTTTTGCAGCCAATAATATTCCAGGTTCTCTCTAAAAATTCAAAGAGGAGCTCGTTAAACATTACCGGATGAGTCTCCATGGGACAATGTCAAAAATCTCTCTTTTTGTAATTTATCATAAACAAACAATTAGATATTTTAAAATAATTCTTGACGAAAAAATTTATTTTCAGTATAATTTTAGAAATTTTTTTATCAAAAATAAAAATCTGGAACCTATAAATAGAAATTAAAGACAAACTTAACCTACGCGGTAAAACAATATTTAATCTAAAAGAAAAAAGAAAGAAGGTGGCCACCCACAAAAAATAATTATTTTAGTAATCATAGTAAATATAATAACTAATCAATAAAGGAGGAAACAGTAATGTTAAAAATAAAATCAAGAATATTTAGTATACTTTTTATATCTATTTTATGTTTGTTAATTTTTAGTCTGACTTCTCTTACGGTATATTCACAAGGCTTGAACCCTGATGTCTTAATATGGGGTTCTGCTTCACTGGGTTCCAGGGGATATGTTGCAGTAGAAGCATTTTCTTCAACTGTCAACAGATTAGCTGATATTAGAAATTCTTCAATCTCTACGGCCGGGGGAGCGGAAAATATGGCTTTGTTAGATCAGGGAGAAATTCATCTAGGACAGGGAATGAGTTCGGATCTTTCCAATGCATATAATGGCCTTGCTCCTTATAATAAAGAAATTGAATTTGCCCAACTTTTTTCCTATACTATTGCCACACTTCCAATAGTTGCTTTGATGGATTCCGATATAGAAAATGTTGCGGACCTGAGAGGCAAAAGAATACAGGTTGGCCCGGCAAGTGGGGGAGCTGTTCCGGTAGTACGGGCAGTATTAGAAGAATATGGAATATTAGATGAAGTAGAATTAGTCTATCAAAGTTGGTCTGATGCACCTGATACACTAAGGTTGGGGCAGGTAGATGCCAGTGCAGTATGGCATACTGCCGGTTTTATTGCTCATACCGGTTTTCAAAAGCTTGCCTTAACAGACGAATTCAAGGTACTAGATATTGACTACGATGTACTTAAACGGGTAACTGAAAAAAATGAAGGAATAGTCATTGCAGACACTATGGAAAAAACATTTGATTTTTATTCGGGTGATAAACCCAGTCCTGGTTTATCTGCAATAATTGTGTGTAACCCTGAATTAGATGAAGAACTTGTTTATGAAATCATGGAAACCTTGTTTGAAAATGAAGAAGAAGTATTGAGTATTGACCCAGAAAGTCTATACGGATTTGGAATTGATAATGCCCTTGAATATGTGGTTTCTTCCTATCCTATCCATCCAGGAGCAGTCCGCTATTATAAGGAAGCTGGCGTATGGAAAGACGATTTGGTTATCTATGAATAAAAATTATTTATAGATAAGAAAATGAAAAATTAAATATACCGGTGATCGTAATATGAGATATACTGAGCACCGGTATATTTTCCCATTAAAAAATATCCAGATAGCATATTTATTTTTTACAATAAAACAATTTAACAATTATCACCTTCTTAGAAAGTGTTTTTTAGTTATGTTTTATGTTTAGATAAAGAAAATGTTACAAGTTGATATTTCAGCAATTTAGTAAATTAGCACACTTAAATAAGGCTTTAGGGGTTTATTTTGCACAACAATAATCTAAAACAAGCATATCTTAACAAGTTTATTACTATTATAGCTATATTTGTTAGTATTTTTCATATCTACCAAGCCCGATGGATGTTTCTCCCCGTTGATCAGCACAAGGTAGTTCATGTCGCCTCCGGATTACTTTTTGTATTTCTGGGTTCGTTGATTTTTAAAAAGAATAAATATTCTCTGATCAATAATCTAATCACCCTTATTTTTGCTCTCCTTTCTATTCTATTCTCTGCCTACATTCTCTTTAATTATCATGAAATTGTAACCAAAATAGGTGTTCCTGCTCAAATAGATATCATTGCAGGAGGAATTCTGGTTTTACTGGTGTTGGAAGGGACACGAAGAGCCTGGGGACCAATTATACCTACTATTGTTATTTTAAGTCTTGCGTATGGCTATTTTGGTTCCCATTTACCAGGTATTTTGTTTCATGGAGGACTTAATATTCGGCGATTGATTGCCTATTCAAGTGTTTACTTCCAGGGTATATATGGATCCCTGACCGGAGCCGGAGCAATGGAAGTTTTTATGTTTATATTGTACGGATGTATTTTAGAAAAAGCCGGTGGAATTGATTTTTTTATGACAATTGCCAGTCGCTTGGGAGGCCGATTACGCTCTGGACCGGCTCAATCTGCTGTCTTGGGCAGTGCCTTTATGGGAACTATCTCTGGAAGTGTAGCCGCTAACGTTGCTACTACAGGTAAAATTACAATTCCCTTGATGATAAAGAATGGCTATACAAAAGAATTGGCAGGTGCAGTAGAAGCAGTTGCCTCAACTGGAGGACAGTTAATGCCACCGGTAATGGGAGTTGTTGCCTTCTTAATGGCTAGCACTACCAATAATCACTACTTCCAAATATGTAAAACTGCTCTCTTCCCGGCACTTATTTTTTATCTTTATCTTGCTTTTACTATACAGATAAGGGCAGAAAGAAAAAATTTATCTAATCCCGAGAAAGATTCCCATAATGATCTGTGGGCAGCATTAAAAAAAGATGGCTATCTTTTAATTTCATTATTCGTATTAATTTATTCTTTGGCTATATATTTGCCTCCAGCTGTTGCCGCTTATAACGCTATCGTAACATTATTTATTCTGTTTGCTTTAAAAACATTTTTTATTAAAAGAAATTGGAAAACCTTTATTCAGGAAATGGGGCAATTTTTTGTGCATTCTCTATCTTCAGGAGCTAAACAAGCAACCAAACTAGGCCTAATATTAGCTTGTTTGGGGATAATGGTTGAACTATTTGTGGTTACCGGTTTTGCTCAAAAAATTTCTTTTCAAATGATTGAATTAGCCGGGGGAAATCTTCTTCTTATGTTGGGATTAATTGCACTTACCTGTATTTTATTCGGTATGGGTATGCCAACTGTAGGAACTTACATGGTCGTATCTGTACTTTCCGCCCCTGCTCTGGTTAAACTTGGAATACCCTTATTAGCAGCACATATGTTTGTCTTTTATTATGGCCTTATGGCAATGGTCACTCCTCCGGTAGGAGTGGGTGTTATAGTTGCTACCGGAATAACCGAAGGAAATTACTTTAAAACCGCATTTCATGCAACTAAACTCGCCTTGCCAGGTTTTATTTTGCCTTTATTTTTTATTTTTAGGCCGGAGATTTTGTGGATTGATGTTACCATATATGAGGCTTTCCTCACATTTATTTTTATTTTAACAGGCCTTATCTGCCTGGCTTCTATTTTTGAAAGATTTTTCCTGAATAAATTAAACTTATGGGAAATAATTACTTTAGTCATAATCTGTTATCTTCTGTTATCAATCGGGAAAATGAGTTCCCTAATTGGATTATTCTTCTTTTTCTTTTTCTCTCTATTTCAATATGCAAAATATCGAAAGAAGGAAAAATAAACCCGAAAGATAAAAGGAACAATGTTTAGAAATATATTTTAAAAAAAGGAAAAGAAAATATGTCTGTAATAGTAAATTGTGGATTATTAATAGACGGAACTGGAAGGGATCCTAAGGAAAATTGTTCAATTGAAATAAAAGATGGAAAAATTGTAAAAATCAAACCAGAACTAAGTACTACCAGTAAAAATCAAATAACCGACTGGAGTAATTGTGTAGTAATGCCCGGATTATTTGATTGTCATGATCATATCGCTGAAGATCTGGGAATGGAATATCTTCCTGAAGAAGAAATGAAAATTGCCAGCTCATTTCGTGCTGTAAAAAATTGCCAGGATGTTTTATTATCAGGAATTACCACTGTGCGTGATGCAGGAGGAAAATATGGTATAAATCTGCAACTTCGCAATTCAATCAAGAAAGGATTGATTCCCGGCTCGGATATTATAACACCAGGCAACAGGATAAGCAGGACAGGTTATCCTAAATACCCTATATGTAAAGAAACTGATGGAACAGCTGAAATAATAAAAGCCGTCCGGGATGAACAAAAAAATGGAGCAGACTTTATAAAACTAATGATTACTGGTGTTGGTGCCGGTGATCCAATCCAGCCAGAATATTCTCAAGAAGAAATAATAGCCGGTATTGAGGAAGCCCATCAATTAGGTCTTTCGGTGGGAGTTCATGCTCATGGAGGGCCTGCTGCTACCCAGGCTATTGAAGCTGGAGTTGATGTTATCGAACATGGAACTTATTTAACTGATAGTGATTTAGAAATAATGCATAAGAAAGGGATCTTTTTAGTAATAACATTGCCTGTACTCCATCATTTTAAAAATTGGAATAACCTGCCTTCTCCTTCTGATAGTAATATTAAAGAAAAATATGCCAAATTTTATTTGGATCTCCTAAAAGCAATTAAAAAAGCTAAAGAACACAAAATACTATTCTCCCTGGGTGGAGATAACCATCACGGAGATCCCGCAGGAAACATAAAAGCCCTCACAGATTGTGGAATTTCACCTTTGGATGCTATCAAAATATTAACCAGGGACAGTGCCAGAATATGTGGATTGGAAAACACAAAAGGAACCATTGAGGTAGGGAAAATTGCTGACATTATAGCATTAGAAGGAACCCCGCTCACTAATATAGAAGATTTTAGAAAAATTAATGGAGTCATAAAAGCGGGCATTCTTGAATGGAGCAAAAGATAGCTCTTATTAATTAATTTTTTACTAATTTGCATAATAATTACTAAAATATATTTTTCAAGTTGTATTTTTATTCTTTTTAGATTATAATACTTTTAAAGTATAAAGGGAGTAGCTTGTGACTTCATATAGTTTAAGTCACTTAGCTGGTCGTCATCACGGTTGAATAAAAACCCGGTCAGTTTATCATAACTATTTATGAAAGCAAGACTTTTACTTGCAGTAAACACTGCAATAAAAGTCTTTTTTTATTTAACCATTACCCCTTCTTAGAAGGTGATTTTTCATGGTTAAATATAATGAGCAGAAGAAAAAGGAGAATGTAAATTAATTGGAATATCTATTTCCTTTTACTCTATTTATAATTGGCTTTGTAATGATTATCAAAGGTAGTGATATGTTTATCGATACTGTTATTTGGTTTACCAGAATAACTAAAATTCCTGATATTATCATTGGTGCTACCCTGGTTAGTCTGGGAACTACTTTGCCCGAGCTTATGGTATCTGTAGGAGCAGCGATGCACGGTAATACCGAAATAGCTATAGGAAATGCCCTGGGCTCTATCATCTGTAATACCGGACTAATCTTGGCAATCATTATTATTGTTTCCCGGCCTATATTTAAAGATAAGAAAGAATTCCAACGGAAAGGAATTCTACTAATAGCCCTTTTAATGCTAATTTCTTTGGTCGGTTTTATTTATGGTGAAATATCACGCATTACCGGTATTTTTCTACTGGTAATTCTGGTATGGTATTTGTTTAGAAATATCCGGGAAAGTCTTAATAATAAAACAAAACAGTCCGAGGATTTTAAGCCGATAAATATCAGCAAGAAAATAATAATAAGTAATTTGTTCATCTTTATCTTTGGACTTACTCTGACAATTTGGGGTTCTAGATTACTTGTAATTAATGGAGAAAAGATTGCTCTATTTTTAGGAGTTCCTGATGTTATCATCGGTTTGACCATGACAGCTTTTGGTACCTCATTACCTGAATTTATGACTGCCATAACAGCATTGCGCAAGAAAGCTTATGATATTTCCATGGGAAATATTCTGGGGGCGAATATTCTAAACATTATTCTAGTAATTGCCCTATCTTCGACTATATTGCCTATACCGATTAATACGGATATCCTGTATTTTCACTTACCTTTTGTATTGCTAATTGTCAGTATTACAATATTCTTTTCATTTCTCAGTAAAAATCATTTTCGCAGACGTTTTGGTTTTATTATGGTAATCGCCTATATCAATTATCTTTTATTTACCTTTAATTTATTTTAGATTATACTTTATCGTCTTTTCACTTGTACATTCACTGTTTATAAGTCAAATGGATTGTTTATCTAATTACGTGTTGACTTTACTATTAGTACTACTATAATAAAAAGAATGCAGTGCTTTTATAATACAATTATTGACCATCAATTTTAAGCAATACATGCAATGAAGAAAGGTATTTTTTTATGTGGCAATTCGGTCTTCGCATGGTTAGATTAACTTGGGGCCTTTTTCTCTTTTCAGTTGGTGTGGTTATTACCATGAATGCCCGCATAGGATATGCCCCGTGGGATGTTTTTCATGTCGGAGTTGCAAAAACAACTGGTCTAAGTATCGGAACTATCGCAATCATGGCTGGTGTCATCGTCGGTATTATGGCTATTTTACTCGGAGAAAAGGTCGGAATTGGTACTATTTTCAACATGGTTCTTATCGGGGTGTTTTTAGATATAATTATCGCACTGCAATTCCTACCGGTAGCTGATAATCTCCTATGGGGTATTATTATGGTGATTACAGGATTGTTTGTACTTGCCTTTGGTACCTACTTTTATATGAAAACAGCCCTTGGCTCAGGACCGAGAGACAGTTTAATGGTAGCACTGACTCGAAAAACCGGTCTACCCATTGGTGTCTGCCGGGGAATCATTGAATTTTTTGTAGTCATGGTGGGATGGAAACTAGGTGGCATGGTTGGCATCGGAACAGTCCTGGCAGCATTTGCAGTTGGGTTATGTATCCAGATAACCTTTAAATTACTAAAATTTGATGCCACAAAGATCAAACACGAAACAGTAGATCAAACTTTTAAATTGCTTTTTAGAAATAAAGAGCAAAAAGATTTTGTAAAAAAAGAAATCCCACAAAATAAATGAAAAAATTTATTGCCTCTGC
>CAZPII010000057.1:0-3764 GCA_964586485.1 uncultured Atribacterota bacterium
CATTAGCTGCTCTGGCATGATTAATAGCTTCAATAGTCTGAGGCATAACACCGTCGTCTGCTGCCACCACAAGAACAACAATATCGGTAGCCTTTACTCCACGTGCTCGCATTGTGGTAAAGGCTTCATGTCCCGGGGTGTCAATAAATACAAATCGATTACCTTTAAGCTGTACTACATAAGCTCCGATATGTTGTGTAATGCCCCCCATTTCATTTTTTGTAACATTAGTTTTTCTAATCATATCCAAAAGAGTTGTTTTTCCGTGATCAACATGACCTACGATGGTAATCGCGGGAGACTTCGTAGCTAAAGGATGCTCCTCTTCTTTTTCTACGATTTTCTTTGATTTTAGTTTCTTTTTTAAAGAAGCAGAAAGAGTTACCTTATATTCATATTTCTTATAAATTTCCCGGGCAATTTGCCAGGGTAATTCTTTATCTAAAGAAGAAACACTCCCAATTTTAGAAACTTGCTGCATAGCTTTAGATAATGGGATGTTTAACTGTGATGTCAGTTCTCTTAAATTGGGAAGCTTGTCAAGGACAAGTTTTTTGGTCTTTTCCTCTTTTTTCTCTTTTTGCTTTTTTCTTTCTTCTGCAAGAGCATCTTGAATTATTTCTATTGTTTCATTATCAAGAGTACTCATATGATTTTTTACATTAATTCCCTCTTTTTTAAGAAATTGAATAAGTTCTTTAGTGGGAACCTTCAAGTTTTCTGCAACTTCATATACTCTTTTCTTCATACACGATGACCTCCATATTAACCGGAATCATTACGACATGTTTTATATATTAATTGATAAACAGGAAAATATTAATAGAAAATTGTTAACAGTAAGCTACATAAGTTACAAGTTATTTATTATTTATTTCGCTTAATTTTTCCTCTAGTTCTTTAATTATTACTGTTGAGAGATCTGTTTTTAATGCCTTTGCAATTCTATTTTTTTTAATTGCTTCCTGAAAACATGCCAAATTATAACACAAGTAAGCACCTCGTCCCGATTTCTTGCCGGTTATATCAATTTCAATTTCAGCATCAGGTGTTCTTATTATTCTTAACAGCTCTCTTTTTGGTTTTTTTTCAAGACATCCTACGCAAGTCCGATAGGGTATTTTTTTTAAATTTTTCATTATATCATTATGTATCTTTTTTATTTAGTTTGATTATGAATGTTATTTTCGGGTATGTTCAATTCTTCATCAGATTTAATCTCATTTTCCTTCTTGTATTGAGATTCACTTTTTATATCGATTTTCCATCCCGTTAATTTTGCTGCCAATCTTGCATTCTGACCTTCTTTGCCGATTGATAAGGATAGCTGTTGATCATTGACAATCACCAGAGCTTTTTTCTCATTTTCATACAACTTGACAGATAATACTTTTGCCGGATTCAGTGAATTGGCAATAAACAGCTTACTATCCTCATTCCATTTTATGATATCAATCTTCTCTTCTTGAAGTTCAGTCATGATTGATTTGATTCTTGAGCCACGATCACCAATACAAGAACCAATTGAGTCGACCATATCTTCTCTACTGTCAACAGCAATCTTTGATCGCTTTCCGGGTTCTCTGGCAATACTTTTTATTTCAACCAGGCCTTCATGTATTTCCGGAACTTCAAGTTCAAATAAACGTTTCAATAAATCAGGATGTGTCCTGGAGAGAACGATTCGGGGCCCTTTGGATGTTTTTTTTACCTCTACTACATAGAATTTCATTCTCTTTCCTTTATTGTAATGCTCATTTCTCGCCTGTTCATTAGGAGGTAAAACTGCCTCTGCTTTCCCTAAATCAACAATAATATTATAATGTTCTTGACGTTGGATAATTCCCGTAACAATATCTCTGACTTTATCAATATACCGGTCATAAATTGCTTTTCTTTCCGCTTCCCTGATTTTTTGTACTATCACCTGCTTAGCAGTTTGGGTGGCAATTCGGCCGAATTCCCTTGGTGTTACTTCAATGCTTATTTCGTCACCATTTTTAGCTTTACTGTATCCGAATTGGCGAGCCTCATCGATATCGATCTCCATAGAAGGTTTTCTAACAATATCAACAATTGTCTTTTTTGTAAAAACCTGGACTTTGCCGCTATCTTTGTTAAAGCTTATTTCAACATTATTTTTACCCTGTGTAAAGTTTTTTTTATAGGCAGATACTAGAGATATTTCAATAGCATCAATTAATACTTCTTTAGAGATTCCTTTTTCTTTTTCAATTTCGTCTAATATTTTAACTAAGTCAATATTCATGATTACCTTTTTACCCCTCCCATTTTTTGTTGGGAATGAAAAACAGGATATTTATCCGACATTTAAAATCACAAAACAAAAGAGTGGTTCATAAACCACTCTTTGCAGAAAATTTTGAAATTTATTATATTATAGCATAGAACAACAAAATATCAAAGTTAAATATGCTTTCCTAGTACATAGCCTTTTTTTAGTCCTTTTAGCTTTGTTTTTATTATCTGCCCTTTTTTTACCTGAGAATTAACAATATTGACCTGAACTTTAATATAATTATCAGTAAGTCCATGGGCAAACTGATAATTATTATTTTTTTTCTGATATTCAATTAAAATATTTTTATTTTTACCAATATTTTTTTTATAAAAATCATCTTGAAGTCCTTGTGATAAGGCTACAACTTTCTGGCTTCTTTGTTTTTTGATACTTGATTTAACTTTACTTGGGGAAAATGTTGCCAGATTAAAAGGCCTATCCGAGTATGGAAATACATGGACTTTGGCAAATGCAATCTTTTTAATAAAATTGTAAGTTCTTTCATATGAAAGTTCATTTTCACCAGGGAATCCGACAATAACATCAGTAGTAATGGCTATATCAGTTACCTTATTTCTTATATGGTGAACAACCGTTTCGAATTGATCAGAAGTATATTTTCTGCACATCAAAGAAAGTATATTATTATCACCGCTTTGTAAAGGTATATGTAAGTGATGACATAGTTTTTGCGAAAAATTAAAACTATCAATCAATTCTTCAGTAACCCATTGTAATTCTACTGAACTTAACCTTATTCTTTCAATTCCGCGAATCCCGTCAATAGTTTTTATTAATTTTGCAAGATTAATATTTTCATCTTCAAGATCATTGCCATAACTTCCCAAATTAATTCCCAAAAGTACTATTTCTTTATAACCATTGGAAATCAAAGTATGTATTTCTGAAATAATCTCCCCGGAAGATCGGCTTCTTGACCTTCCCCGCAAGTAAGGTATTACGCAATAGCTACAAAATTGATTACACCCATCCTGTATTTTAACAAAACCCCGTATTCGGTTACCGGTACCAGCAAATGGGGACTCATTATATTCGGTAATTAGATTGGCAGGCTGAAAGTAGACAGATTTTTCTTCTGTACGGGTTTTAACCTTGGTATCTTGGATTATTGAAAATATTTTTTCCTTGTAGTAATTGCTAATAATGTACCCATTATCAATACAATTTTTAATATCATAAAGATTAGATTGAACCCCACAGCCGGTGACAATAATGGTGGCGAAAGGATTCATTCTAAAAACTTTTCTTATCATTTGTCTGGATTTACGTTCTGCTTCACTGGTTACAGCACAGGTATTGATGATGTAAATATCGGCTTTTTCTTTAAATTCAGTAACCTGGAATTCATTTTTAATAAAAGCCTGTCTAAGACTTTCTGATTCATATTGATTTACTTTACAACCCAGGGTCTTAAAGGCAACTTTTTGAATCAATTTTTTCC
>CAZPII010000057.1:3864-8981 GCA_964586485.1 uncultured Atribacterota bacterium
TGATTTACTTTACAACCCAGGGTCTTAAAGGCAACTTTTTGAATCAATTTTTTCCGCCAGATTTATTTTTTTGTAAAAGTATCTTTTATTTTATCAAAGAATTTTTTTTCTCCAATTTTATCAACATCTTCACCTATTTCATGTGCTAGTTCATAGATTAAGTTTTTGGTTCTTTGATTTAAATTCCTGGGGATTTCCACAATAATTTTAACGTGTTCATCTCCTCTATTTTTTGTACCTAGTTTATAGGCACCTTTGCCACGCAATCTGAAAGTAGTATCACTTTGTGTACCTGCTGGTATTCTCATTTTGACATTACCTTCCAAAGTTGGAACAGTCGTTTCTCCTCCCAAAATTGCCTTGGGCAAACTTATTTTATGACTATAGTAAATATCTGTACCACTTCTTTTAAACACAGGATCTTCTTTGACATTAAGAACAATAAACAGATCACCTGAAGGGCCACCGTTTTCTCCGGGTTCACCCATACCGGACAGTCTAAGTCTATGTCCACTTTCAACCCCTGCCAATATTTTTACATTTATATTTTTTCTTTTCTTAACTTTTCCGCTTCCTTGACATATTTTACAGGGGGTTTCAATGATTTGGCCAACCCCTTTACATCTAGGACAAGTCTGAATATTGATAGACTGCCCAAAAAATGTGTTTTGTGTCATTCTTATTTCACCAGTACCATTACATTCAGGGCAGGTTTTTTTTGATGTTCCTGGCTCTGCCCCAATTCCCTGGCAATGACTACAAGTTTGCCATATGGGTACTTCTATCTTTTTTTCAGAACCAAAAGCTGCTTCTTTCAGACTAATTTGAAGGTTATATCTTAAATTTGCTCCTCTTTTGGATCTTTCTCTACGATAAGTTCTTCTCGAACCTCCACCACCACCAAAAAAAGATTCAAAAATATCGCTAAAGCTGCCAAAATCATCCATGCCTTCTCCATGGAAGTTTCTGAAGTCAAACCCGGCGCCACCACTATCGGCTGCATCAGCTGAACCAAATTGGTCATATCTAGCTTTCTTTTCCGGGTCACTTAAGACAGCATAGGCTTCCCCGATTTCTTTGAATTTTTTTTCTGCCTCTTCTTTGTTATTAGGATTAGCATCAGGATGATACTTTAATGCTAATTTACGATATGCTTTTTTTATTTCTTCCTGTTTAGCATCTTTGCTAACACCCAGGATTTGGTAATAATCTTTATTTGCCAAAACACGAACCTCTTCTAAAATTATAAGTGATTTTTTACTCGCTGAATTTCCCGAGGAATAAGGGATTATTATTAATACCCGCGAAATTCAGCGATAATTCCATGAATTTTACTACTGTAAATATTATTTTACTATACTTATATAGTATTAGAGACATTAATTAGTTGTCTTTTTTGTTATTGTTATTTTCCTGGTTTTCTTCCTGGTATTCTGCGTCAAAGACTTTCTCTTCTTTTTCTGTATCATGAGATTCCTCTGATTGAGTATCCGAAGAAGCGCCTCCACTTTCGGCCTGAGCCTGCTGTTGTTCCTGATCAGAAGATTGCTTATAAACTTCTTCAGCTAATTTATGAGATGAATTGGTTAACTTTTCGATACCTGATTTCATCTGATCTATATCATCACCTTGCATCGCTTTTCTTAGCTCGCTTATATGGTCATTAATTTCATTTTTTAAGCTATCACTGATCTTATCTCCGGAATCTTTGACTGTTTTTTCTGTCGAATAGATAAGATTGTCAGCCTGATTGTGTAATTCAACCTTTTCTTTTTGTTTACGATCCTCTTCAGCATGCTGTTCTGCTTCTTTTATTTTTTGTTGAATTTCTTCTTCAGTCAAACCACTGGAATGTTTGATAGTAATTTTTTGTTCTTTTCCAGTACCTTTGTCCTGTGCTTTAACATTTAGTATACCATTAGCATCAATATCAAAAGACACTTCAATTTGTGGAACACCCCTTGGCGCAGGCGGTATTCCTACCAGCTGAAATCTTCCCAAGCTAGTATTATCTTTTGCCATTTGCCGTTCACCCTGAAGCACATTTATATCCACTGCTGTCTGGTTATCAGTTGCAGTTGAAAATATTTGTTTACGTGATGCTGGTATGGTAGTGTTTTTTTCAATTAATTTTGTGAATACACCACCTAATGTTTCAATACCTAGAGATAGTGGTGTTACGTCTAATAATTGAATGTCTTTAACATCACCCTTTAATTTTCCGGCCTGTATTGCTGCACCCATAGCCACCACTTCATCCGGGTTTACTCCTTTATGGGGGTCCTTACCAAATATTTTCTTCACAATTTCATGAACCTTTGGCATTCTAGTCTGACCACCCACCAGAATTACCTCATTAATATCATCAGCAGTTAACTTGGCATCCGATAATGCTTTTTTGCATGGCTCGATGGTTCTATTCAAAAGATCTTCAGTTAATTGTTCCAGTTTTGACCTGGTTAAAGTATAATTCATATGTTTTGGACCACTAGCATCTGCGGTAATAAAAGGTAAGTTAATATCAGTTTCCATTGATGAAGATAATTCACATTTTGCTTTTTCGGCAGCCTCTTTCAATCTCTGTAAAGCCATTTGATCTTTGCTTAGGTCAATACCCTGGTCTTTTTTGAAACTATCAATGAGCCAATTAATAACACGCTGGTCAAAATCATCTCCACCCAAAAATGTATCACCGCTGGTGGACTTTACTTCAAATATGCCTTCACCTATGTCAAGAATTGATATATCAAATGTGCCGCCTCCCAGGTCAAAAACGGCAATTTTTTCACTTTTCTTTTTATCCAAACCATAAGCCAAAGAAGCAGCTGTCGGTTCATTAATAATTCTCAGTACGTTTAAACCGGCAATACGACCTGCTGCTTTTGTTGCTTCCCGCTGGTTATCATTAAAATAAGCGGGAACAGTAATAACAGCGTCTTTTACTTCTTCTCCCAGGTGATCTTCTGCAGATTGTTTTAATTTTTGTAAAATCATGGCAGAAATTTCCTGAGGACTATACTGCTTATCCTTCACTTTAATCATAACATCAGTATGTTCACCTTCAACGATATCATAAGAAAGTACTTTCTTGATCTCTTGTACTTCCGGATCGCCATAACGTCTACCAATAAAACGTTTAACCGAATAAATAGTATTTTTGGAATTGGTTACCGCCTGTCTTTTAGCCAGTAATCCAACCAGTCGCTCTCCTTTTTTACTGAAAGCAACCATTGATGGTGTTGTTCTGCTACCTTCTTTGTTTTCTATGACAATAGGCTTGCCGCCTTCCATCACGGATACTACTGAATTTGTAGTTCCCAAATCAATACCAATTGCTCTAGCCATAATATATTTCCTCCTTATATCTCATCATTATTATTTTAAGTTTCAGAGTCTTTTTTCTCTTTCTCTGATTTTTTCTCTGGTTTCCCTTTAGAGACCTTTACCAGAGATGGTCTGATAATTTTTGATTTTAGATAATAACCTCTTGATATTTCTTCCATTACCGTATCTTCCGGGTATTGCTCTGATTCTACCTGCATAATTGCTTCATGGCAATGAGGATCAAATTTTTCTCCAACTGCCTTAACCGGCTTTAATCCTTCTTTTTCCAAAATGCTACGGAACTCTTTTAAGGTACCTTTAATGCCTTCTTCGATCGTTTCCGGTTGATGTTCTTTGTTTTTTGTATAAGAAGCAGCTCTTTCTAAATTATCAATTACAGACAATAGCTGACAAATTAGATCCTGTTTGGCATATTCCATGAATTCCTGTTTTTTCTTCTCTTCTCTCTTTTTGTAATTTTCGAAATCTGCTTGCATTCTCATTAATTGAGCTTTGTAATCTTTTTCGTTTTCTTTCATATCATTGAATTCTTTTTCAACTTTTTCTAATTCTTTTTCTTTTTTTTCTAATTCTTGTTTCTTAGAAATTAATTCCTCGAGCAATTCATTTTTTTTCATTTTTTTATAATTTTCATTCCAATCATCATTTACTTTGTTGCTTCCATTTTCTTCTTTCTGGTAGCTGTCCATCTTTAACCTCCACATATAGACAAAGAATCTTTCATTAGATATTGCAACAATTAATTCCCCCTCATAATCTGCTAAATATGGACAATTTATATTATTGCTTGTTTTATTCAGACAATATTTCACTTAAACGGTTAGCAATAAAATCCAGTATTGATAATGCCCTGGGATAATTCATTCGGGTCGGACCCACAACACTAATTGCACCCATTGGTTTCCCCTTAATAAAATATTGTCTGATAATCACACTGCAATCCTGCATAACTTCCTGCCCTAGTTCGCTTCCAATAACAACATCAAATTCTTTATTTATCAGCGATTTTTTAATAATTTCAACAAGATTCTTTTCCTCTTCTATAAAATCAAAGAGATAATTTAGTTTATCTATTTCCTTATTAAATTCTGGTTGTCGGAGTATATAACCGCGATTTCCTAAAAATATCTTGGTTTCATCATTTTGAAAATTAAAGCAATTCTCAATAACATTCCAGATTGATTCCAGTGTTCTATATTTAAAATAATATTCGTAAATCTGTTCCAGCATTGCTTCGTTAACAATTTCCAGACTTTTACCATAAAACTCTTTTTTAATTATTCTGGCGATTGCCTCCAGGTTTTCCTCAGATATTTCACAGTTTGCTTTCATAATTTTTTGAAAAAATAAGCCGCTATTGGTAATCAAGGTTACCAATATTCGTTTGTTATCCAGTGAAATAAAGCGAATATCTTTTAAAGTATCACTAACTAAGTTGGGCGCCAAAACAACTCCCAGGTTATTAGTCAATTTAGAGATTAATTTTGAGGTAATCCTCATTATCTCACTAAAATCCCTTTTTATTGTATAATGTTCTACAATCTCATTTTTTTCATCCTTGCTGAGATTAACAATTTTTTTTGACATCAGGCGATCAACATAAAACCTGTATCCCTTATCTGTAGGGACACGACCGGCAGAAGTATGTGGTTTTTTTAAAAATCCTAATTTTTCAAGAACCAGCATATCATGACGTACAGTAGCTGAGCTAACCTGTAAACCATAATTCTTTACAATCATCTCGGAACTTATGGGTTCTGCCGTTGTAATAT
>CAZPII010000058.1:0-6143 GCA_964586485.1 uncultured Atribacterota bacterium
TAAAAAAGACGGAACCCTAGGCACACTTCTGCTTTAATATAGTTAAATTTTTATTTTAATTTTAGAGTATATACAATAATGATTCTATTGTCAAAATTTTTTTACTTATTTTTTATATTAACTTTATCTTATTCTATAGTAAAGTCTTTAGTCGCCAATAAAATATCATCAATATAAACCCTTACTTTCCAGTCACCCGGTAAATTTGCAGCATAATGGTCTTCAATTCCAATCCAATACCAGGTTCGATATCCACGGTAATCCCCTGCTTCCATTTCTATCTCACCGGTATGATAAATCTCCTCTTTCGGATTTATCCATTCCCAGTTGATTAAAAAAGGCTCGTCTGATTGATAGTTAAAACGTATCCAGCAAACTGCTTTTTCATCCCATATACGAAAAGATCTTGTTTCCAAAACAGGCTCATTTTCTTCAATATCCATACATAAAACTGCTTCGCCGAGAGGTTGATTCTCCTGTGTGATTTCTGCAGCCTGGATATTTAAAGGAAAGAACAAACCAATCAACAGTAAAAAAAATAAAATTATCCCGAAAATATTTTTCTTTTTCATTGTTTACCCCCAAAAAAGTATTATTATATTTATATCTATATTCTATAACTACTTTGACTACAATTCAAACCATTTTATATTGTTTTCTTTCTCTTTCGATATACAAGCTAATTCTTAAAAGAAATCCATTCTAATTCTAATAGAAAAGTCAATTTTAAAAAAGTATTTTAAAGCTAGCAAAAATAATTTTGACAGTAGCCCCTTTTTTTAGTAAAATTTTTAGAAATTTAATAGTCATAATTAATGGAAGAAATAAGTAAGTAAATTGCAAACTAAAGAGAGCCAAAAATCGCTGTGATTTGGTAGTTTAATTTTACTGAAAATCAGTTCTTTATTAATAAACTGACTGATGGTAAATTTCAGTCGCAGTCATATTGATTGCGTTATTACAATGAAGTATAAAGAAAATGTTTTTTCTTTATTGAATTAGGGTGGTACCACGAATCCTTCGTCCCTATTTTAATGATTAAAAATTAAAATAGTAACGAAGGTTTTTTTATATGCTAAAAAGTATTTTCTTTAAAAAATAAAAGCAATTTAATCAACTTATTACTGAAAAGGAGGGATAAAATTGAAATTAAGCGGAACTGAAATTGTCGTTGAATGTCTAAAGCGGGAGAAAGTGAAGGTGGTTTTTGGGATTCCCGGAGGTGCAATTATGCCCCTATATGATACCATGGATAAGAAAGCTACTTTCACCCATATTTTAACTAAACACGAACAGGGGGCAGCTCATGCAGCTGATGGTTATGCCAGAGCTACCGGCAATGTGGGTGTATGTTTTGCTACTTCCGGTCCGGGTGCCACCAATCTAGTGACAGGTCTGGCTAATGCTTATTTAGACTCTATACCCCTGGTTGCATTCACGGGACAGGTGATATCACCCCTAATAGGAACAGATGCTTTCCAGGAAGTTGACATTACCGGGATCACTATTCCAATTACAAAAAATAATTACCTGGTAATGGATGTAAAAGATCTTGCATCTACAATCAAAGAAGCGTTTTATCTGGCTAAAACAGGAAGACCTGGACCAGTACTGATTGATTTTCCCAAAGATGTCCAAAATGCTAAAACAGAATTCCATTATCCGGAAAAAGATAAATACTCAGGATACCGACCTACCTTAAAAGGAAATCTAAACCAGATAAAAAAAGCAGCCAAAGCTATCCAGGAAGCCAAAAAACCAATTATTTATGCCGGTGGTGGAATTATTAATTCCAATGCATCACCTGAACTGCAAGAATTGGTTAAAAAAACAAATATTCCTGTTACCACAACCTTGACAGGCCTGGGAGGTTTTCCTGAAGACCACCCATTATCTTTAGGAATGCTGGGTATGCATGGTTTGTATTGTGCTAATGTATCAATCAGTGAGGCAGACTTGATCATAGCACTGGGTACTCGTTTTGATGACCGGGTTACCGGGAATATAAAAAAGTTTTGCCCGAAAGCAAAATTCATTCATGTTGATATTGACCCGGCAGAGATCAGTAAAAACATCAAGATTAGCATTCCTATTGTAGGAGATGTAAAATATGTTCTGGCTAAATTAAACCAATTGGTCGAGCCAAAAAAAGAAACGGAATGGATAAAAAGAATAACTGAACTAAAGCAAAAAAATCCCCTACAATATCAGAGGGATGATCTCTTAAGACCACAATATATAATTGAACAATTAGACAAACTTACTAAAGGAGATGCTATAGTAGTTACCGATGTAGGACAGCATCAGATGTGGGCTGCCCAGTATTACCAGTACCGCTATCCCAGAAGTTTTATCACTTCCGGCGGATTGGGTACAATGGGCTTTGGATTACCTGCTGCAATCGGTGCTCAGATAGGCTGTCCCAAGAAAAGAGTCGTCTGTATAGCAGGTGACGGTGGATTTCAAATGAATGTACAGGAACTGGCAACTGCTGTTAAACACAAATTACCAATCACTATGATTATCATGAATAATGGCTATCTGGGTATGGTTCGTCAATGGCAGGAATTCTTTTTTAAAAAAAGATATGCATCAACCTGTCTGGATGGAAACCCTGATTTTACCAAGCTTGTTCAAGTGTATGGAGGTAAGGGAATCAGAGTAACTTCAAAAACCGAATTAGATACAGCACTAAGTGAGGCTCTGTCAGGCAATGAATTTGTGCTACTTGATTGTATTATCCCACCGGAAGAAAATGTCTTCCCAATGGTTTGCCCGGGGGAAGCCATTAATAATATGTTAGGAGCGAACCAGTCATGAAACATACTATAGCCATTTTGGTGAAAGATCATCCGGGAGTACTGGCCCGGGTTTCCAGTTTGTTTAATCGAAGAAGATTTAATATTGAAAGTATTGCAGCAGGACACTCAGAGAAAAAGGGAATTACCCGAATTACCATTGTTACTCAGGGAGACGAAAACATTCTGGAACAAATTACCAAACAACTTAATAAATTAGTTGATGTTCTCAGAGTAAGAGATCTTCCCAGGGAAAAATCCGTAGAAAGAGAATTGGCTTTAATTAAGGTCAACACAAAATCTACAGATCAACGGACAGAAATTATGCAATTGGTGGAAACTTTTCGAGGGCATATTGTGGATATTGACAAACAAGCACTTACTATTGAAATAACCGGTACCGAAGAAAAGATAAATGCTAAACTAAAACTGCTCGAATCTTTTGGAATTCTAGAAATTTCCCGAACCGGTAAAATTGCCCTTTCAAGGGGAGCTCAAAAAATTTTAAATTAACTTTTTATTTATAAAGAAAATTGCATAAATGTAAATAAATATTGTAGTTTAAAGTAGCGATATTATTTCAGGTAAAATAATAGAAAAATTTCAAGGAGGAATTTTATTATGGCAAAAATTTATTATGATCAGGATGCTCAAAAAAATTTTTTAGAGAATAAAACAGTAGCAGTTATCGGTTACGGCAGTCAGGGGAGAGGACAGGCTTTAAATCTAAAAGACAGTGGGATAAATGTCATAGTTGGCTTACGGAAAAATGGTGCCTCATGGGAAAAAGCAAAAAAAGATGGAGTAAAAGTAGAAACAATAGAAAAAGCTGTCCAACAGGCAGATGTAGTTCAAATACTTGTTCCGGATGAAGTGCAACCCCAGGTTTTTTGCTCAAACAATATCCTGGAAAACTTGAAAGAAGGCAATGTTTTGATGTTTTCTCACGGATTTAATATCCACTTCAAACAGATTATCCCCCCTAAAAATGTAGATGTAATCATGGTTGCCCCCAAGGGCCCTGGGGCAATTGTTAGGAAAATGTATGTTCAGGAACGTGGTGTACCCAATTTAATTGCCATTTATCAGGATTACACCGGACATGCAAAAGACATTGCCCTGGCCTATTCTCAGGCTATCGGGGGAACACGTGCCGGAGTTATTGAAACCACTTTCCAGGAAGAAACCGAAACAGATCTTTTTGGAGAACAATCTGTGCTCTGTGGCGGTGTTACGGCTATGATTCAAGCCGGCTTTGATACTCTGGTAGAAGCAGGTTATCAGCCTGAGGTGGCATATTTCGAATGCCTAAATGAATTAAAATTAATAGTAGATCTAATCTATGCCGGGGGAATTACCCATATGCGAGATAATGTTAGTAATACTGCAGAATACGGGGATTTAAAATCAGGCAAACGAATTGTTACTGATGAAACGAGAAAAGAAATGAAAAAAATACTAACCGAAATCCAAAACGGCACTTTCGCTAAAGACTGGCTTCTGGAAAATCAAGTAGGAAGACCTTTCTTTAATGCTATGCGTGACAAGGAATCTAATTTGCTCATTGAAAAAGTTGGTGAGAAAATACGCTCCATGATACCCTGGATTGCAGAAGAATAAACTAAATATAGTTAGAATTACAATCTACTCTAGTGTTATAAACATTCTAGACTAGATTGTAATTCTACTTAGTTTATCTTTTTTTGAGTATCCCCAATATAACCTCAGTTCTCTTTGTTTGGACTTAAGGCATTTTCGATTGATTTCAAGATTGTCTTAGTGTGAACAGTAGCACCGGAAATGGCATCAACTTCCAATGACTGCTTCTCTTTAACCTTTTGAAATATTTTTTCACCAATATCATCCATGCCAGCAGTACTTGAAGCTTTAATTAATTTAATATCAGTAATCTTGTGATCATTAACCGTTACTTCCAGCTTGTTTTTCCAGCGGCCACCGGTAAACTCTCCCTCATATACACCGTCTTCAACCTTGGCTAAATCAATATCATTTATCACCATCTTTCGATACTCGCTTAAATCTTTAGTTAAATAGACTAACATGCCTGCACCAATTATCAAAATTCCAATTACAACATACAATACAATCCTGAGCATTTTATTTTTTACCCTCCCAAACATTTTTTAAATCTCCATATCATTAAATTTGAAAAAGCGCAAAACCTTTTTCTGTTATTTGAAATTTCCCGAGTAAACTCCCGGAAAGATATATTTTTCTATCCTCAGATATTATAATAACTTCAATATCTGAAAAGCGCTTAATTAATTTGACTCCCTTTTCTAACCCCAAAATAAAAAGTGTAGTTGCCAACACATCAGCCAGCATGGCATCAGGATGGATAATAGTAACACTTCTTAGCCCGCTACTAGCTGGATAACCTGTTAAAGGATTTAAAATATGGTGATAAATACGATTATTTTCTAAGAAAAAACGCTCATAATCCCCGGAGGTCACCACAGCTGTATTGGATACAGAAATTATTGCCAGACATTGGCCCCTTTTCTGTAGAGGGTTTTGAATACCTATTTGCCATGGCTTTTCATCATCTCTTCCTCCCAATAATGCAACATTACCTCCAAGGTTAATCATTGCTGAACGGAGGCCCTTTTGTTGATAGTATTGAATGATACGATTGGCCGCATATCCCTTTGCTATTCCGCCTAAATCTATTTTTTGCCCATTTCTGTGAAGTTTGACCATTCCTCTTTCTTCGTCTATTAGAATATTTTTATAATTTACTTTTTTTAAGGTATCCTCAATCAAAGATTGTGAGGGGATTTTTTTTAATTTTCCATATTTTTGCCAAAGCTCAACCAGACTTGCAACAGTAATATCAAAAACACCCCCGGTTAAACGGGCATGCTTTTTAGCTTCTTTAATTAGGAAAAACAGTTCTGAGTCTACTGAAATCCACAATTTCCCCGACTGTTGGTTTATTTGGCTAAGCTGGCTGTTAACTTCGAAGAAACTCATCATTTTGTCTAATCTATTTATAATCTCAAGTGCTTCTCCGGTTATTTTTTTAGCTTCAAGATTTAATGAATTGATTTTCTGGGTTATTATGGTTCCCATCGTATAGGATAAACTTTGATATTTCATTTTTCCATAGATTTTACTTATTAATATCGATAGATTTATTTATTGATTATAGCATATTCTAAGAAAATTAAGATATAAATCTCTAACAGAAGAACAATAACATCTGCCTGATTAATAGGATTGTTTTTTTCAAATTTCTAAAAGAACTATCTTTGCATATTGCTTAAATTTACCATATAATAAATTTAGATTATATAAAAATGTTAAAGGCAAACTATCTTAAAA
>CAZPII010000058.1:6243-8938 GCA_964586485.1 uncultured Atribacterota bacterium
TACCATATAATAAATTTAGATTATATAAAAATGTTAAAGGCAAACTATCTTAAAAGATGGGGCGCAAAATCGTGGGTCTAAGGCCTTAACAAAAAAGGCAATGATTGCCAGATTGCCATTAATGCAATTCACTTATAATATACCCGGAATATTTTTTGGATTTAACGCTTCATCCTCATGCTTTATACTTTTTTAAATTTCCTTTTTTATATAAAAACCTAAAAATATGTATGGAGAAATATTTATTGTATAAGGAAAGAAAACCACAAGAATTGACAATTTTCAAGTATACACCTGAAGCAATTCTCTATCTGGATAAAAATGCCAAAATAGTTGATTTGAATCTTCGGTTTAGCCAGCTTTTCAATTACCAACTAACAGATATCAAAGGAGAAAAAATCGATACTATCACTATATTTCCTGATGACAATCCAGAAAGCCCAAAAAGTTTGATAGCTAAAATAAGAAAAAAATTTCATGGTCAGCCGGCACAACTAAAAAAGAAAGATGGTTCCTGGGTTGATGTGGAAATTTCAGCCTCTCCCATTCTTTTAAATAAAAATGATTTTTATGGTTCCCTGTTATCCTATAAGGATATTACTCAGAGAAAGGAAAATGAAAATCTGAATAAAGTTCTGTATAATATCTCAAAAGCAGCTAATTCGAATATTACTTTACAGGAACTTTTTAATATTATCTACAAAGAACTGAATACGGTAATTGATGCTACTAATTTTCACATCGCCTTACAGGATAGAGAAAAAAATATGGCAACATTCGCCTATTTTGTTGATCAGGAAGATGAGCTCGATAAAGAAGTAAATCGTTTTGATGTATCAGGTACATTGGCAAACTATAATATAGAATTCGGGAAATCATTGTTGGTAAATTATCAACAGATATTGAATTTTGCAGAAAAGGGTTATATCAAAATCTCTAAAATCGGGACGCTTACAAATGAGACTTCCTGGCTTGGTGTGCCACTTAAAATTGGTAATCAAATCATTGGATCTATGGCAGTGGTAAATTATTATAATCCAGGAATTTATTCAAAAAAAGACATTCATCTGATGGAATTTGTATCAGAACAAATCGCCACAGTTATTGAAAGGAAAAGAATAGAAGAATCCGCTCGGCAAAGTCGGCTTGAATTTTCTCATTTATTCCAATACAGCCCGGAAGCCTTGGTATATCTAGATCAGGCTGGAAATATCTTAGATGTTAACTCACGCTTTTCCCAGTTATTCGGTTTTAGTAAAAAAGAGCTCTTGGATAAGAATATTGATCAGGGGATTATTCACCCTGACAAGTTATTAAATAATGGCAAAAAAATGACCCTGCAAGCCGCTAAAGGTCAGGTTAAATTTGAAAGTATTCGAAAAAAGAAAGATGGTACTCAATTTCCAGTGTTTATCTCCGCCTCTCCTTTAAAGATTAATGCTCAAACACAAAGAATTATATGTCTTTATCAGGATATCACCGAACAAAAGAGAACAGAAGATGAGATTCGCCAAAATGAAGAAAAATTTGTCAGTTTATTTAAGAGTAATCCCTTAGCTGCACTTTATCATGATAATAAAGGAAATATTTTTGATATCAACCCAAGATTTACTGAACTTTTCGGCTATTCCTTAAAAGACGTTAAGGGGAAAAATATTGATGAAATCAATTTTTATCCCCTGGAGAAATTAAAGGAAGGAAGGCAATTAACTAAAAATTCCCAATATTCAAAATTAACCAAATATGAAACAATGAGAAGAAGAAAAAATGGAACAGATATCCCGGTTCAAATTTCTACTTCACAGGTCAAAATAAATGAGAATGTTCAAGGAGTTATTGCACTCTACCAGGATATTACTATACAAAAACAAAACGAAAAATTAAATCAAGTTCTATATCATATTTCAAGAGCAGCAAATTCCCAAATTAGTCTTTCAGAGTTATATGTAATTATCCATCGTGAGTTAAATCGAGTAATTGATGCCAAAAATTTCTATATTGCCATACTAAATGAGGAAGAAGATCAATTGGACTTTGTCTATTATTCAGATGAGAGAGAAACTAATTTTTCTTCAGAAAAATTAACCTACCGTAACACTTTGACCGGCTATTTGATTGAACAAGGACAATCACTACTGCTGGGCTATCATAATATTTGTGATTTAGTTAATGAAGGTAAAGTAAAAAAACCAGGAGAAATGTCCGAACAAATCTGTTGGTTAAGTACTCCTTTAAAAATCGAAGAAAAAGTAATTGGAGCAATGACGGTTCAAAATTATTATGACCCGGTAAGTTACTCAGAACAGGAAATAAAACTGATGGAAATTGTGGCTGATCAGGTTGCTACTGCTATTGTTCGTAAACAAAGTGAAGAAAAAATTACCTATATCAGTTTTCATGATTCTCTTACCGGACTATATAATCGAGCATACTTTGAGGAAGAATTGAAAAGGATGAACCATCCCCGTTATTATCCTCTTAATGTTATCATGATTGATGTAAACGGGCTAAAAGCCGTAAATGATGCCTTTGGACATCAGCAAGGAGATCAACTACTAAAAAATTTAGCCAAATTACTGCAAATTACTTCCAGAAAAGGTGATATCTTAGCCCGTTTAGGTGGTGATGAATTTGCTATCATTCTTCCTAATACTTCACTCTCTGATACAGAAAATTTTTGTCAACGTCTTAGAAC
>CAZPII010000059.1:0-8824 GCA_964586485.1 uncultured Atribacterota bacterium
CCTGTGTTATTGGAGCTGTTACTGTATTGATAGCCCGTCCTATTCTCCCGTATGCCCTGGCCTTTGCAGCTGGTGCCATGATATTTGTAGTGGTAGAAGAGCTTATTCCTGAATCACAACAGGAGGGTTATACCGATCTGGCAACCATAGGTGTCATGGTCGGGTTTACCGTTATGATGATATTGGATGTATCCCTGGGATAGTGATTGTTTTATAAAAATTGAATATACTGAAAAAAATAAACGCTCAATATAGTACCTAAAATAACGATTGTAATATTCAATTTAACTATAGAAAGAAATATCGCGCAAATCCCTCCAAAGATTGCACTATAAATATTATTTGTTGAAGTCAATATTCCCGGGAAAATAAGTGAACCTAAAATTGCAAATATTATATATTGTAAAAACCTCTGGATAAATTGTGGTAAATTCCTATCTTTCAGAAAAAGGAAAGGAATGACCTTAGGTAAATAGGTTACCAGAAACATCCCTACAATAATGATCCACAAACTATTTTGCATTATTTCCCTCTTCTTCCTCCGGAAAAATAATTAAACCGATTAATGTAGCTGATATAGCCGAAATAATAAATCTCCATCCAAAGGTCAAATGATGAAAAGATACAGTCCAGGCTAAAATAATATTAATTAAAATTGCAGTGAATGAAATTGCAAAACCAATCTTAGATTTTTTAATTTCCGGAACCAACAAACTGATAAACAGAGCATAAATTGCTATCCCAATAGAATCTTTTATTCCTTCCGGAAGATGTTTTCCGAAAATAACTCCAAATGTTGTACCAAGCACCCAGGATAAGTGAGCAAATAGATGTACCCCTAGAATGTAAGAAGGCTGAAAATTTTGTTCTTTATGGAAGTATATGAGGGCAAAAGTTGCGTCAGTTATCCCAAAAGAGAGTAAAGATGAGAAAGGAAGGCTTATTTTTTGATCTATCTTTCTGGATAACGCAGTTGCCATCAGAAAATTTCTGATATTAATAATAAAGGTAGTAAGGATAATTTCCCAGGATGTTGCTCCTATGGCATAAAGATGAATAGCAGAAAATTGGCTTGCACCGGCGAATACCAGAAATGACATAAATATTGCCGCCAGAGGGGGAATTTGCATGGTGTCTGCATAGATACCAACAGTTGCCGATACTGTAAAAAAGCTAACAGCAACAGGAAATGATGACTTTATTCCCTGCAAAATTATTTCTTTTTTCTTAAAGAAGTCATTTAATGAATTTTTTATCATATGAAAGAATTATATTTTAATTTATATCTTATTGCAACTCCTGGATTTTTTCCCCAATGTGAAAAATAGCCTTAATATAATATTTAGCACAAATTGGGCAAAGATTTGGTTTTTTATTTAGGATGTTGCTATTTTTATGGTATAATTATATATATAATATATATAAAATATATTAAGAATATAAAATAGTGAGAAATTGTTAAACATGAAAAGTAATGAAATTTTTAATGAACTAAAAAGGCGCATAGTCTTTTTCGAATATAAACCCAAACAGGTACTTAGTATAAAAGAGCTTTCCAGGGAATTTGGAGTAAGCGCTATTCCAATTAGAGAAACCCTCATTCGACTGGAAGAAGAAAAATTAATAAGTATTATCCCCAACAATGTAGTATATGTTAGTGATTTAAGTTTTCAAGAATTAAAGGATGTTTTTGAAGTGCGTCTTTTTTTACTTGGTATGGTTGGAAAACTGGCAGCCAAGAGGGCATCATCTGAAGAGATAATTGAGATGAAGACTTTTGCAGAAAAAATGAAAGAAGAAAAAAATAGGAAGCGAATCATTGAATTAGATGCCCAATTTCATGATTTATTAAATATATCAACAGGAAATGAGGTATTAGCTGAAAGTTTGGGAAAACTCAGAAATCGGCTAGGTCGATTGTGGTATTTAGCCGAAAAAGGTGAGAGTTATTCTCTACAGATACCAGGTGAGATCAGCGAGTTGATCGAAGCACTTGAGAGTCGAAATGGAGAAAAATGCAAGCAACTTCTGGAAGAACATGCTGTTCATTTTATTGAAAGAATTAAAATTAATCTTTACAATGGATTTCCTGTTTAACACTCTGTAATTACTTTCCTGACTGCCGTAAACCAAAAAAAGGAGAGGTTGAGAATGAAAAATATTCTGATTATTGGTGCTACCGGTCAGATTGGTTCTGAGCTGACCATTTCTCTTCGTGAAAAATATGGTTCAGCGCATGTAATAGCAGGGGGTCATCCCAGTAAAGCACCTACTGATAAATTAAAAGATTCGGGGCCATTTATTATAATAGAATGTCTGGACATACATTCTATTACCGAGCCAGTGCAGGAATATCATATTGATACTATCTATCACCTGGCTGCTTTACTTTCGGCGACGGCAGAAAAAAATCCCAAGATAGCCTGGCAGGTCAACTTACAAGGTTTGCTTAATGTTCTGGATGTGGCTTGTTCTAATAACTGTGCGGTCTTTTTCCCCAGTTCTATAGGTGTTTTTGGTACCAGTACGCCCAAAAACAAAACTCCACAGAATACCATTCAGCGGCCTTCTACTATATATGGTATTACCAAATTAACGGGAGAATTACTTTGTGAGTATTATCATCGTAAATGTTACCTTGATGTGCGCGGTGTGCGTTTCCCCGGACTAATATCCCATGAAACATTGCCAGGTGGTGGTACAACTGATTATACAGTAGAAATGTTTTATAAAGCTATCACCCATCATCATTATATATGTCCTTTAAAGGAGGAAACCTATCTCGATATGATGTATATGCCAGATGCAATTAAAGCAGCAATCCAGCTAATGGAAGTAGATAATGAATGCTTGAAAACACGGGTAGGTTATAATATTACTGCTATGAGTTTTTGTCCCCGGGAGTTAGCTCATGAAATCAAGAAATGGATTCCCGGATTTGCAATATCCTATAATGTTGATCCGGGAAAACAGGAAATTGCCGATTCCTGGCCTGACTGTATGGATGATCAAGTAGCGCGTGATGAATGGGATTGGCAACCGGATTATGATTTACCGAAAATGACCGAAGATATGATTAAAAAATTGAAATTTAAAAGGAGTAAGATAAGTAAACAGGAGTAAAAGTTACTATATTTCGGAAATAACCCGGTATTGCAGCATTTGAGAATATTTATAGGAAATTTCAACAAATTACCGGGAATAAATACCAAAAATACAGACCACTGAAGTGTTTGACATGGTGGTATATTATTAATATAATTTAAATGGAAGAATATAACTTTTAAAAAACTTGATATAATATAGCCAAATTTATTTAACATTTTAGGGGGTGATAATTATTAAAAATTTATAATAATCATAGGATTATAAATAGGAAAATCTTGTAACAAATAATATTAATCGATTAATGTTATCAGCAACCATTAATAGAGTAAAGGAGGTCTAGAAATGGCTAATCATTTTTTAAAGAAAAAATTTTTTCAAGTCATCTTGCTAAGCTTAATACTAATAACTGCTTTATGTCTTACCTCAACTGCAGAACCAATAAAAATGGTAATTGCGCATCATTTTCCTTCCAGTCTCTTAGACAATGAAGTCCAGTTATCTCTGGTTAGATTTAAAGATATTGTAGAACAAGAGACTGAGGGGGAAATAATTGTTGAGATTCATCCTGATAACTCTCTGGGGACAGAAGTTGAGTATACAGAAGAAGTTCAAGCCGGAGGCATAACCATACAATCAAGCGTGTTATCATCAGGTGCTTTCTCCTCATTTTTCCCGTCTTATCAGGTAATGACTTGCCCATTTTTATTTCCTGATTACCCTACTGCTTGGGCGTTTTTTGATAGTGATTTTTATCTAGATTTTATGGATAGAATGCGCGAAGAAACTGGCTTAAGATATTTAGGTACATTTGATGATGGAGGGGGATTTGTTGCTTTTACCAATGCAAAAAAATTAATTAGGACTCCAGAAGACATGGAGGGATTAAGAATACGTGTTGAAGAAAATCCTGCTCATATAGCAGTTATAGAAGCTTTAGGTGCAAAAGCTGTACCTCTCGAATGGAGTCAAGTTGAGACTAGTCTTGCCTCCGGAGTAGCTGACGGTCAATTTAATGCCCCTGGCTTGAATGCAGCAATGAAATTTTGGGAATTAGTACCATATACCAGCTGGACCGGACATATTTATAATACTTTAAACTGGGTAGTTAGTGATGAATGGTTTGGTCAATTGTCAAAGGAGCATCAGAAAATAATTGTCAGGGCTGCCAGAGAAGCAATATTGATAGGGCATGGAAATGCTGCTCGGTTAACTTTGCTTGGCTGGGAAGAATGCAAAAAGAACTTTGAAGAGGCATATGTTCCTACAGCTTTGGAAAAGCAAGCTTTTAGCGATATTGCTAAACCAGCCTTTAGGGAATGGTTTGTAGAAGACTTTGGAGGAGATGAAGAGTTGTTGAACGATTTGTTATCTGAAGTTGAAAGAATCCACCAAGAGCTGGGGCAAGTAAAATAAAATAAACAAAAAAAGTATTTTGAATTTACAGTTAAAAGGGGAAGGAGGTTTATCCCTCTTTTCCCTTTTAACTTGAGAATTCCCTGCGGCTTGCCGCAGTGTGGTTCATTCTTTGGTAGATGTAGTTTAAGTTTAAGGCAGATAATTAATCTGAATATTTTTGTGGAATATAGGTATGAATAAAATATTTAGAAAATTAGAATGTTTAAGTAATTGGGTGCATTTATTAATATATAAAATAGTTGCAAGTCTAATTTTATTAAACTTGACGATTGTTTTGTATGGTGTTTTTTTTCGTTATTTTTTAAATAATCCACTTGCCTGGGTTTTGTCTGTTTCTCGAATTATTTTGGTATGGGCTGGACTTTTAGGCATTTCGATCGCTTTTAAGGAAGTTGAGCATGTAGCTTTAGAATTTATCTTAATGAAACTGCCAAAGAAACTTATAAAGACCATTTTGTATCTAAACTATTTGCTCATCAGTATGTATTTATTCATTTTAGTATGGAAAGGTTTCCCCATTGCTCTCCAGGCAAATCAACTTATTATGATTTCTTCAAAACTTCAGTTACCATTAAAATGGTCACTATTAGCAGTACCTATCAGTGCCATCGTAAATCTAGTTCATATTTTACCTTTGCCTATTTTGGTAAAGAAATTTTTAGAAGAAAAGACTAAAGAGAAGGTTATGATTTAAATGGCTATTGTATTAATTACTTTTATTATTCTTTCGTTTATGGCTATTCCCATTGGATATGTAATGGGCATTTCCTCTCTAGTTGGTTTGATTGATATCGGTGGGGTAGATTTTTTAAGAATTTTAATAACCCGGATGCATAGTGGCCTAAATAGCTTTATTTTAGTTTCAATACCTTTTTTCGTTTTGGCTGCTGAATTTATGAACCGGGCAGGCATTACTAAAAGATTAGTCAGTTTTGTTAATAACATTGTTGGTCATTTGCCCGGAGGTTTATCTCATGTCAATATTGGTGTATCTATACTTTTTGGTATGTTAACTGGATCAGCAGTAACTGATACAATTGCAGTTGGTGGTACAATGATCCCTGCTATGAAAAAAGAAGGATATAGCGGTGCTTTTAGTGCTGCTGTTACCGCAACATCTTCTGTATTAGGACCTATTATTCCTCCAAGTATTGTTATGGTTATTTTTTCAACCATGATAAGGGAAACAACAGCCAGGTCGCTGTTTGCTGCAGGGGTGATTCCGGGATTAGTTATAGCTGCTTGTCTTCTGATCATTAGTTCTGTACAGAGTTATCGAAGAAACTATCCGAGGAAAAAAAGAGCCTCATTGAAAGCAATTTTATATGGAGCCAAAGATGCTATTCTGCCGTTGTTAACACCCGTTATAATCCTTCTTCCCATTCTTTTAGGGATTACCGAGATTACTGAAGCATCAGCCATGGGAGCTTTTTACGCCTTGCTATTAGGGGTTTTTGTCTATAAAACACTTAAACCAAAAGACATTGTCCAGGCACTTTTTTCGGCAGCAAAATTTGGAGGCATTGTTTTTCTTTTAATGTGTACTGCTCATACATTAGGGTGGTTTATAACTCGTAGTGGAATAACAACCATGATAGCTAATTTGCTAACCTCGAATATCCAAAATCCAATTTTGATACTTGTTTTTCTAAACATTATCTTATTAATTATAGGAATGTTTGTAGACACCATTCCAGCGGTTATTATTTTGGCACCTATTCTAGCTCCCCCCTTGATTGAAATTGGCTTTAATCCTTTACACATTGCAATGGTCCTGTTAGTCAATTTAAATATAGGTAACGCTACCCCTCCAATGGGAATGACATTGATGACTGCTTCCAAGATTGCTAAAGTGCCTTATGAAGATGCAATAATAGAAGCATTTCCTTTTATTTTGGCAGAGATTATTGCCTGTATTTTAATAACTTTTATACCTACTATTACTCTTTGGTTGCCTCAAGTTCTTGGTTTTATATAATTCGCTTTAATTTGAAGATTGATATTTCAAGAAATATTAAGGAAAGGGGAATCAAGATGATATCAAAAGAACTTTCTCTTAATCAGATACAAGAAGCACGAGATAGAATCAAGCTATTAATTAACAAGACTCCCTGTATATACTCTCTACCTTTAAGTAGAATAAACCAGAAAAACATCTTTTTGAAATTAGAAAATTTGCAACTAACCCAAGCATTTAAAGCTCGAGGAAATGCTAATAAGATAAATTTATTGAGTAAAGAAGAAAGGGAAAGAGGAGTTATTACAGCTTCTTCAGGAAACCATGGTCAAGGTCTTTCTTTAGCTGCCTTGCGGGCTGACATAAAAGCAGTAATTGTTTTACCGGAAGTTGCCCCAACCAATAAGATTGAAAAGATTAAAGAGAACAAAGCTCAGGTGATAATTAAGGGAAAGACCTATGATGATGCCTCTCATTATGCCCACATCCTGGCGGAGAAAAATAATTATATTTATATCCAAAGTTTTGATGATTTAGATATTATTGCCGGAAACGGAAGTATAGGATTGGAAATTCTCGAAGAAGTTCCTCAAACTCAGATGATTATCTGTCCCATTGGAGGTGGTGGCGGAATCTCAGGAATTGCTTTGGCAGCTAAACAAATGAAGAAAGATTTAAAAATTATTGGAATACAAGCAGAGAGGTCAGCTTCGATGTATCAGTCAATTAAATCAGGGAAATTAACAGAACTATCTGCCGCTGATACGTTTGCTGATGGAATTGCGGTTAGAAAACCGGGCAAAATTACTTTTGAGATCGTAAAAAAATATGTTGATGAGATCATTACTGTTTCTGAAGATGAGATGAAATCAGCAATTTTTACTTTAGCTAAAGAAGCTAAGATTATTGCAGAAGGCGCTGGGGCCTCTCCAATTGCGGCCCTATTATCTAAAAAAGTGTCTAAAAAAAATATTTCTAACATCGTATGCGTTATTACAGGTGGGAATATCGATATGAATGTTTTTAGTTCTATTTTAAATGACAATATCGGATTCAACTAAAAACAGCACAACTAAAAATTCCTTAGTTATATCCATGATTGAATTGTTTTTGAGTATCAAGAAATATAGTTTTCTGGAGGAATCAAAAAAAATGTACAGGAAGCAGGTGATTTAAGATGAGTTTAGAAAAACTGGAAAATACACTTCAGTCTACTCTGAATAATTTAGAAAGAGAAGGTCGATTAAAAGGAAAAGAAATAGTAATTACCGATATCAGGAAAGCAAAAGAACAAGAAGGCCCCCGTTACTTTTTAAAAGGAAGGGAAGGAAAACCTTTTATCCGAATGAATTCAAATTCTTACCTGGGTTTATCACTACAAAAGGAAATAATTTCCAGGGGAAAAGATGTTGCCCAGCAATTTGGAACAGGACCGGGTGCCGTTCGTTTTATCAGCGGGACTTTTCAGATTCATCGTAAATTAGAGCAAAAATTAGCAGAGTTTCACCACAGGGATGATGCTATTATTTTCAATTCTGCCTATGCTACAGTAGTGGGTATTCTGGTTCCTTTAATTTCTTCAGATACAGTGGTGATAAGTGATGAATTAAATCATAATTGTATAATTAATGCCATTCGCCTGTCACGACCAGCTGATAAAAAAATCTATAAACATTTAAATATGACTGACCTGGAGATGGAAATCCAAAAGAGCATTGATGAGGCTAAAAGGGTCATTATTGTCACTGACGGTATTTTCAGCATGCGAGGTGATTATGCACCTTTGCCAAAGATAGTTGCTCTTTCGGAAAGATATCAGGATAAATTTTCTGAGGGAATTTTAGTAATTGTGGATGATTCTCATGGTGTAGGATGTTTTGGGGCAACCGGGTGTGGAACAGAGGAATACACTGGAGCAGATGGGGTTGATATTTTAGTAGGGACCCTGGGAAAGGCCTTTGGCGTAAATGGTGGTTATGCAGTTTCCAGGCAAACAGTGATTACTTATTTGCGGGAAAGTGCACCATTTTATATTTACTCGAATCCTATCTCTCCGGCAGAAGCAGCAGAAGCATGTCAGTCATTAGAATTAATGGAAAGTGATGAGGGTCACAATATTCTGGAGCATTTAAGAAGAATGACCAAACGGTTTGAGAAAGGACTTAAAGAAATGGGTTATGAGATTATTGAAAGTGATCATCCTATTATTCCGTTAATGGTTAGAGATACAAAAAAAACGAAAGAATTAGTAGAATTCTTAATCGAACACGGAATTTTAGCTACCGGGTTAAGTTATCCGGTTGTTCCCAAAGGGGATGAAGAAATTCGTTTCCAGGTTAATGC
>CAZPII010000060.1:0-8612 GCA_964586485.1 uncultured Atribacterota bacterium
TTTTGAGCTGCCAGAGCAATTGCTATACCGCCGATACCAAGGCCGGCGACTAGTGCGGAGACTTCAATTCCAAAATTATCTAATAATATAACAACTGTAATAGTCCAGATAATAATTTTTAGGAAGGTTTCAATGCCTTTGATTGCGGTAATTTTTGTTGAATCAACTTCTTTTTTGATCCAATAAGATTCCAAGAAATAATTTATAATAGAAAGAAGAAATCGAACTCCAAAAAAAATAAGCAGAGCAATCAGGGATGTATTTATAATTTTTTCTAATAGCTGGGGTATTTTTAGTTGGTAAATACCTAGATAAAAAGACCCAAAATAAAGAAGAGTAAGAAAAGGTCGCATTTTTTTTTGAAAAGCATCCACAAATATGTCATCAATAGTAGTGGTGCTTTTTTGAGCAAAAGATCTTAATATTTTAAGTAGGAAATTTTTTAAAACAATAATAAATAACAAGGAGACAATAAAAATAGCAAGGGCAATAATATAATCAATCACTCGGTTATGAAAAAAGACTTGTTGAAAAAAATTATTGAACATAGTATTCCTCAAATTAAGATATATTACTTTTTATTTGTAACAAATATAAAGTTACATTTCAAGATTGTCAGGAGAAAAACCAGAAAAACTTGAAATTTCTCACAAGGTTTTTCCAAAGATATCTTTTAGTATAAAAAATATTAACTCTAATATATTATGGATAAATTTGCTCAAATAATTGGTCAGCAATTTCCTGGTCAAGGTCTTTCAGAATTTTATATTCTTCCAAGGCAGAACTTCTATCTTCTAAAATCAGATAAGTTATTCCCAAAGCATAATGAGCATAAGTATGTTCTGGCTGAATTCGGATTGTTTCACGGAATACCTGTTTTGCTTTTTCGTAATTTTTTAATTTGCTGTAACTCCACCCCAGGGCATAATGAGAGTCAGCATCATCGGGTGTTTGTTTAATTGCTTCCTTGAATGTTTCTACTGCTTCCTCGTATTGACCAGTTTCACTGTAACTCCACCCCAAATTGTAGTAAACAAAAGCGTATTGTGGGTCTAGCTCAGTAACGCGCTGATAAGATTCGATTGATTGCTTAAATTGTCTGGTTTGATTATATAGCCATCCAAGATAATAATAAGCATCAGCAAATTCTTTATTTTCCTGTACTGCTTTTTCTAATGCCTCTATTGCCTGATCACTATTACCCAGGCTTCGATGAATCATCCCAATTTGAAAATATATCTGATCAGATTGTTCAGACAAATAGTGGGCAGCTCTTTCTAAAGCATCAATTGCTTCTGAATATTGTTCCAGAGATCGATATATGAGCCCTAATTCATAAAACGCTTTTCCAAAATCCGGTTTAATTTCCAGAACCCGGTTCATGGATTGAATAGCTTTTTGATTTTCCCCAAACAGTTTATAACTGATTCCTATACCATAATGGGATTGATAGTCATCCGGATTTAATAGCAAGGCTTGCTGGAAAGATTCAATTGCCCGAGCTGGTTGTTCTAATTCTAAATAGGTTAAACCCAGACTATAATGAGCATCGGGAAATTCTGGTTCAATTCGAATTGCTTCTTTAAAAGAATAAAGGGCATTGGTATATTCATTTAATTCTAATTCGACCAAACCTAAATTATAGTATGCCGAAAAATAAGTTGATTTCAGATTGAGAGCATTTTGATAATAGATCTTTGCTTTCGCTGGCTCATTGGTTATTCTATAAATCTCACCAATCTGAAAATGCGATTCCGCATGATTTGGATTAATATTTAGTATTTCGCGAAAGATTTTTAAGGCTTCCTCATAATTCTTTTCATTCTCTAATAGATCTACTCCCTGGAAATATAAATCCTCGATAGATTGATTTTCGGCTAATAGAAAATTTGGAGAATAAATGAATATATAAAACAGTATAAGTAAATAAAATAGAAATATTTTATTTATATCATGATATTTGTTCTTTCCCATACAAATCTCCTGATAATGATATTATAATTGATTAAGTAAACATCGCACCCGCGTAGAGGGTAGCTTTGTATGTTGTAAGTTTTTTAAAATAGAAAAATTGAATAGTTGATTATTTTTAACTATACTTTATTATTATAATATATTTTGCTGTTTTTAGGTAATATTTATTTCCAGGCAATATTTATACTCATATCTTGATATTTTTTGCCATATGATAAAGAAGAATATAGAGTAAAAAACTAAAAAATATTGGGATTGAGGCCAAACGATATGATAAAACTAAGCCAAATTGATCAGCAAGCCAACCATAAAGCGAAGGGGCAATAGTAGCCGAAATTCCTTCTATGAAAAATGTAAAACCAAACAACTTTCCACGAGTCTTATTTGATCCAACTTTTGTTAGCCAAGTATTTTGAGCTGGAAAATAAAATCCCTGTGATAGCCCAATACATAAAACAATGAAACCCATTAATATTGGAATAGTAGAATAGGTAAGTGCAAAAACAAGCAATCCTGCAACCATTGTAGCCATACTAACAAAAACAAGAGGTTTTTTTCGGTCGAGCATTTGGCTTATTAATAAATTTCCTGAAAATACGCCCACAAAAAATATGCTGACTACCCATGCTGAAATTCCTGGGTTCAAACCAATATAATCTGTTGCATAGGTTGGTAAAAAAGAAAGTATTGCCCATGTTCCCAAGTTACGAAAAGCATGACTAATAAAGAAAACGATAAAAATACTTTTGTGGATTAAATTGCCATCTTTTTGGTCACCATCTGGTATTTCGTTTTTTAATTGAGTATAACCCCAGGCTAAAAGTAATCCCGGCAAAGAAATAATCAGGCAAGTCATTCTCCAACCCAACACTTGTACCAGCCAACCAAACATTAAACTCATTATTGATAAACCAAGTGTTCCAGCTGCAGAAAAAAAACTTAGATCTCGACCTCTTTTATTTGGTTTTGCTTTCTCGCCCACCATTGCAGTTGCCAGGGGGTGAAAAGTAGAAACACCAATAGCCATAAGTAACAGAACAGAAATCACAATAAAAAGGTTGCCAATCCAGAGAACACTTCCCAGTAGGAATGAGGATAGAGCAAAACCAAAGGCAATGAACAAATGTTTATGGTTATACTGGTCTGCCAGCGAACCAAAAGCCATAGAAAAGATAGATCGTAATGCAACATGGATAGTTAATATTAATCCTGACTGAAAATATGTAAATAAAAATTCCTGACGAAAAAAAGGTAATAATAACGGGATAATAAAATGATAGGCATCATTATAAGCATGGCCTAAGGCATTAAGCTTTAATTGAAAATTTTTTTGATTTTTAAGCATATTTTTTCTCTTTGTTTAGATATTTCTTTTATAGCATACTACGAAAATATAAAATTTCAAGCTATTCTACAAATTTCCTTATTGACAAATAGTAATATATACTATATAGTAATTAATACATATTATATTTATATTTTTTAAAAATAATACTGAATGAAAGAAAGCAGATGAATTACGTGAAAAACACAACTCTTTTTTGTAAAGAAAAATTAGAAAATAATGGATTTAGAATTACACCCCAACGTCTCAATATTTTTCGTTGTTTGGTAGAATCAGATTCCCATCCTTCTGCTGAAAGGATATATCAAAAAGTAAAAAAAGAATTCCCCAATATATCTTTTGATACTGTCAACCGAACATTGCTTTGTCTTTTGGATAAGGGGCTTATTAAAATGGTTGAAGGAGCTCATGGACCAAGGAGGTTTGATGCCGATCTAGCTCAGCATCACCATTTTCGTTGTATATATTGTAAAAAAATTATTGATTTTCAAAGCCCTGAATATAATAATTTAGACATCCCTGAAAATATCAAAAATAAATTTAAAATTACTGATCAGCAGATAATATTGAAAGGTATATGTCCTGAATGTCTTGAAAAAAAAGAGAAAATAAAGAAGATAATTTAAAAAGCTAAAATAAATCGAATTAGAAATTAAAAAAGGAGGAAATAATAATGGCCAAACAATATGAGATTTATAAATGTGATATATGCGGAAATGTGGTTGAGGTATTGCATGGTGGCAAAGGTGAGCTGGTTTGTTGTGGAGAGCCCATGAAACTACTGGAAGAGCAAACTGCAGAACAGGCTAAAGAAAAACATGTTCCGGTTGTGGAAAAGACAGAAAAGGGTATTAAAGTTGTAGTAGGTTCTACTCTTCATCCTATGGAAGACAAACATTATATTGAGTGGATACAGATAATCACTGACCAGGGTGCATGCAAAAAATTCTTGAAACCAAATGATGCCCCGGAAGCAGAATTTGAAGATGTAAAAGGATTAAAGAAAGTCAGAGAATACTGTAATGTCCATGCACTATGGAAGTATGAAGAATAATGAGCTTATATAAAAACAGGCGGAGAAGTTTTTTCGCCTGTTTTTTTAGTATCAAGACCAGCTTGGGTATTCAGTTTAGCAAAGCTTGAATTCTATAAACCGCTATTAGCCCACTTTTATTTAACCATAAAAACTACCTTCCAAGAAGGGTCAATGGTTAAATAAAATACATTTATCAGAAAATATATTACAAAATACAAAGTTGGATAAGATGGTAAAAAGAAGACAGAATAAAAAATATCTTTTTTTAATATTGATGGTTGCTATCTTTGTTTTTCTTTGTTTTAGTCAAACCTGTCTGGTACAAATCCAATTGAATGGTGTACGAATATTTAATGATATAAACTATTTAGAAGATAATGAAAAACAAGATAGCCAAAGTAAGGCACAGCTACTGGATATATATCAACCGGAAGATTGTCAAAACTGTCCTGTCATCATCTATATACATGGTGGTACCTGGATTTTAGGAGACAAAGGAGGGTTAAGTTATAAAGCAAAGTCCTTTACTTCTCAGGGTTATATTTATATTAGTATAAATTATCGTCTTTCACCGGATCATCTATTTCCTGCCCATGCATATGATGTTGCCCATGCCTTTTCCTGGGTAAAAAATAATATCCGGGAATATGGCGGAAACCCTGAACAGATTTACCTTATGGGGCATTCAGCTGGTGGGCACCTGGCAACCTTGATTACACTCGATGGACAATATTTAGATGCCTTCAACTTGAGACCATATAATATTAATGGAATTATCGGGATAGATAGTGCTGCTTATCATCTTCCGGCATTGTTTTCTGCTGAACCGGAGAATCAGTATCTTTTTAACCTGATTTTTGGAGAAAATCCTCAGGATTGGGAGGGTGCCTCCCCGATTAATCATATTAAAGAAGGAAAGAATATTCCTCCTTTTTTATTATTGGTAGCCGATGGCAGGGAAGTATCAAAAACAGTTAACCAGGCCTTCTCCCAGAAGTTACGCAAATATGGTTACAATGCGACTGTATTTTATTTTCCTAACAAGGATCACGTTTCCATTGATTATGATCTTGGGAAAAAAGGTGACCCCGTTTTCCCAGTCATTCTTAATTGGCTCAATAAAGATAACAAATGAAAAAATTATATATTTTTTCACAATTATTATATAAATATATCAAATATGTCATGTAAAATTTATTTATTCGTTGCATTGTTTTAGAATATAACAGCACATCCTACCGGGTGAACCTAAAATAAAACACCTAATATTATGCTAAAAATAACTCAAAGAAGATATATTACTCTGTATCTGGAAATTTTAGAAAGAATAATTAATTTTTTACCGATAATGAGATTTTTGAGAGAGTTCAACTTATCAGTGAAATATTATTTGAAAAATAATAAAAGCATGGATCTTTACTTTATATCAGGTGCATTTCATTTTTGGATTAAAAAAGAGTATATATTGATATCTGGGAGAATATATGATATTTTATAAGCAAAAATAAAAGATTGAGAGACTGTCTAAAAAGAAAAGGAGGTGGTAAATTGATAAATTCTTAATATAATATTTATATTTAATTTATTAATTATTTAGTAACAACAAAATAAGAAAGGAGGATGGTTTTCATTTACAATTACATTAGAAATCAGATCTTTTGTAAATAAAAAAGTTTGGTAAATTTGTAAGGAGGAATATAAAATAAAATGAAAATAAATTTAAAATTAATTCTAACAATGATATTAATTATGTTTGTTAGTATAACAGCTCTTGCTATAGGAGACCTACCAGTAGAGGAAGAAGAAAAAGAAGTTCCCAATTTTAGATTTGGAGGTTGGGATGGCTCTGCAAATACATATCGAGAAAGACTGATGGCCAAAGAGTGGTTATCCGTTGCCGGAGAACCACTTTCAGCAATGGCTGGGGCAAAGGCATTCTTGAAGGGTGGTAATGCAGTAGATGCAGCATGTAGTATATTGGCTGTGACAAGTTCCATGCATGATTCATTACATTTTGGTGGAGAGAACCAGGCGCTTATCTTTAATCCTAATGACGGCATAGTCTATGGAATTAATGGTTGCGGTATGGCTCCTACAGGTGCAACAGCAGATTTTTTCCTTGAACAGGGGATGGAGTTTCCCCCCAGCTATGGTCCTCTTGCATCACTTACACCTGGAATCCCTGGTAGTGTAATGGTAATGTTGGCTGAATTCGGGACCCTAAGCTTAGAGGAAGTTCTTGAGCCTGCCATTGATATCGCTGATGGCTACCCCATTGAACCTCAAAGTGCTTATATTTATAAGCAAAATGAAGAAAGACACAGTGGATGGAAGTATTCTAATGAAGTGTTCGTTCCTGCTCCAAAAACTGGCGAAATTTTTACTCAAGAATGGCTGGGGAATACCTTTAGAAAATTAGTGGAAGCTGAACAGAATGCACTGCAAGAAGGGAAGAGCCGCAAGGATGCCATTATGGCTGCATATGACAGGTTCTACAAGGGTGATATTGCAGAAGAATTCGTCAAGGGAAGCCAGGAAGGTGGCGGTTTACACACCCTTGAGGATATGGCAAACTGGAAACATTACATTGAAAAACCCGGTTTGGAAAATTGGCCAAGTTATGTCCCTTCAACTACTTACAAAGATATAGAAGTATATAAACTAGGAACCTGGACTCAAGGCCCTGTTTTACTCCAAGCGCTTAATATTCTTGAAGGTATTGACTTGAAATCTATGGGCTGGAATAGTGCAGAATACATCCATACAATCTACCAGGCTATGAATTTAGCTTATGCTGACCGGGATTTTTATTATGGAGATCCTTACTTCCCACCAAAAGAACCTGTAGAAGGATTGTTTTCCAAAGAGTATGCGGCTGAACGCAGAAAATTAATTGACTATACCAAAAATGATCCTAATATTGGTCCTGGAGATCCATATCCATTTCAGGGAGAAACTAATCCTTTTACGGAACAGTTGGAAGAGTTTATGAAACTAAGAGCTAATTTAGTAGTTGATTCCAATGCTATTGCCAGTTCAGATATTTATTTAGAAAAGGGCGGAACGACTTCTCTTCAAACTGCAGATGCCGAAGGTTGGGTAGTGTCCGTTACTCCCAGTGGCGGTTGGCCCCCAGCCTATATTGCAGGAGAAACCGGTGTAGGAATGAATCAACGTATGCAGCAGTTTGTTATCCATGAAAATATGAATCCCTTTAATGTGGTTGAACCCGGCAAAAATCCGAGGGTTACTTTAACTCCAAGCATGGCCCTTAAAGATGGGAAACCATATCTTTCTTGGAATGTTCCAGGTGGAGACATTCAAGATCAGTTAATCTTACAGTGGTTCCTGAATGTGGTAGAATTTGAAATGGATGCCCAGGAAGCGGGCGAAGCTCCTAAATTTGAGAGTTATCAGATGCACGGTTCCTTTGGTAACCATCCTATTACTCCTGGAGGAATGAGAATAGATTCACGTATTCCCAAAAGCACTATTGAGAAATTAGAAAGCATGGGTTATGATGTACAAGTAGAAGAAAAGATGGTCAATGGTGAACTTACAGGAGATATGACAACAATCGTATTTGATCAGGAGAATGGAACGATGATGGGCGGAACCTCTTTGCCGGCAACCACCTGGGGTGGTTCACGTTGGGGAATAGGCTGGTAATTATTATCCTGTCCTAAAATATAATATAAAATGTAATTCTTAAATATATTAGCGTGCCGATTAGAATAATCTGCACGCTAATATATTTTATTATGAATTAAAACAAAAACAGATAAAGAATCAATCGTACTAGAATTGCTACAATAGCCATTGCCAGCAGAGTAGGAAGAATTCCCTGTCTTTTCATTTCATTGGCCAGTAAGCCTGGAATAATATACCCAACACTTTGAATTTCTATATTCGTTGTGGGAAATTGGAAAATAAAACTTTCCACAATCCATTTTACCAGGAAACTGATTAAAATCATACTGAGAAAACGACGCTTCCCATATAGGATAAGATAATTTGATAAGAAAAGAACAATGTAGTAAGTTAATAAAGCTATGCCAACTGTAACAATAATACGGATAGGTTGATCAATAAACAGGGCAATATAACCGGGTACTACTATTCCTCCGGGGGATAACCCCACCAATTCATAAAACAAAAAACCGATTGCAATACCGATTCCGATTGCCTGGTAAATCATATTTTTTCTCCCTTTTTCTTTAAATATTCAGTTATTTCCAAACCAAATCCACGAGTATT
>CAZPII010000061.1:0-8583 GCA_964586485.1 uncultured Atribacterota bacterium
TTCCTTCAGAAATACAGAAAATTTTCTTTCCCGAACCCGGCCATTTTCCTTGAACTCTTAAAATCAGATATACTCCGGGAGTTTCTTCCAGATAAATTTTATAAGGAAATTTCTCTATTCCGGTTTCATAAAGATACCAGTACAATTTAATCTCCTATCAACAAATCTTATATATATGTTAACATTGATTCTTCATTTTAGGCTTACCTTTTTATAGTATACATTTGGACTTTATCATTCACAATGAAAAATTATGTTATATCAGATAAAGATTATCTATTTTGTTATTTTACCTGTTGAAGATTCAAGAATAATAGAGGGTTCTTTTTAGAGGATATTTTTTTGGTAGATTTTGAAAGAAATATTATTGATATTTTGATAGAATATAATAAATTGAATATATGATTATTGGTAATAGAAAATGGAGATAAATTTAATATGAATCAAATCATTCTTGTTATTATGATATTAATAGTAATAGCGATTTTTGGTTATTTTGTTTGGCCTGTACCATATCTAACTACCGAAATGCAGGAAGATTTCTTAAAAGAAGATAATACCCAGGAAATTATATCAGGAAAAACAGAATCTGAGGGCAGAAGTGGAGAATCTTATATAAAATATGTTGCTAAAACAAAAAATTTTATTGAGAATATTAATAAAGAACAACAAATATATATGGATAAAATTGATTGAATTTCTTATGAATATATAAATATTTTTGCCTGACCTCAGACATTCTCCTGGGGAAAATAATAAAATTTCCCAAATCTCTGAAAGAAAACCTTCCTCCTTTGCGTATATATAGATGAAGAGAAAAAATAAAAAGTTGGAAGGAGAGGAGGTGACAGACAATGAATAAAAAGACTATCTTTATAGTATTAATCGCAGCAATTACTCTGGTAATGTTAAGCATGACATCCTTTGCTGATGAACGCTCACGGGGAAATTTTGCCGGCAAAACCGGTACTCCTAATCAATTCCCTGCTCAACATCCCTATGGTAAAGCTTATACAGATCCCGATAACAGGGGAGATGTAAGTTTCAGAGGAATGATGAATCTAGATCTTTCTGATGAACAAATTGCTGAAATCAGACAACTGATGTTGGATTTCCAGAAAGAAACTCTGGAGCTGAGAAATCAGATTCAGATGAAACAGCTGGAAATGAGAGAATTGATGATGGAAGATTCTATTGACATGGACCAGGTTAAAGTAAAATTAGAAGAGATTGCTCAATTACAGGTAGAGGTAAGAATGCAAGCCATTGAGAGACAGACAAAAGTACAAGAACTGCTAACACCTGAACAGCTGGAAGATTTTGGCTGGGGTTTTCCGATGCAGAAATTTAACATGGGAAGTGGAAGTTGTAACTATAACCAGGGTTTCCAGGGACAGAGTTTTCAGAGAAACAAAGGTAATAGATGGTAATCTGAAGTTGTATTAGCTAAATAAAAAATTTACAGGAAGGAGAAGAAATTACATCTTTCTCCTTCCTGTAAATTTTTTAATATTACCTGTGTGTTAGTTTGATGAAATCTCCCGGAAGTACTGATATTTTTAAAAAACTCGTAAAAGGTTATTTTTTTATTGACAAAAGCTGTTTTTTATTTTAGTATTAATTACTATTAAAAGAATAGCAATAATAGTAATAAAAGAGGTGATTTTGTGAGACTTTCCACTCGTTCAAGATATGGAACAAGATTAATGCTGGAGTTAGCCTTAAATTATAATAAAGGGAATGTTTTATTAAAAGATGTTGCCAGAGAAGAGGATATTTCTGAGAAATACTTAAGTCACCTGGTGATTCCTCTTAAAGCAAACGGATTAATCAGTTCATCCCGGGGAGCTCATGGGGGATATAAATTAGCAAAATCTCCTTCCCGTATAACGATAAAAGATATTGTGCAAACCCTGGAAGGAAATCTAAGTCCCGTGGAATGTATAAAGAATCCTTCTGTATGCAGAAGGGTTACAGGTTGTGTAACGCGTGATGTCTGGGAAATGCTGGATGAGAAAATTTCCGATACACTGAGTTCAATTACTTTAAAAGATCTAATAAAACAAAAAAGTGAACAAACTGGATAGTTGCAATTTTTAGTATAAATAGAAAAGGAAGGTAAGATAATGAAAATATTAATGACAATTTTTATAATATTATTTACTTTTCCGCTTGTCGGATTAGCAGATGTTGAAGGTTGTGGATTCACAGAAGGATGGGGAAATATGATGAATTTTGGATATGGAGGAATGTTTATGTGGGTTATATTTTTAATCTTTGCGGGATTGCTGATATATCTAGCTGTTAATAATACAAAATCTAAAGAGCATCCTGATAAATTTGAAAAAACATCACTGGATATTATCAAGGAGCGTTATGCAAAAGGTGAAATTAGTGAAGAAGAGTTTGAAAAAATGAAGAAAAATTTAAAAAGTTAATTTGCCTTAATGAAAAAAGGTAATATAATTTATTTGGTTAAATTTTTATAAGTAATACAATACAATCAAGATAAACTGAGGAAAAATAATGGATATATTATCAGCGATTGGAAATACACCAATGATTGAGCTTGTTAATACTAATGAGAATCAGAAAGTGAAAATTTTTGCCAAGCTGGAAGGCTCTAATCCGGGAGGTTCAATTAAGGATAGGCCTGCATATTATATGATAAAGAAGGCAGAAGAGGAAGGAAAGCTTAACCATGATAAGGCCATTCTTGAACCGACTTCCGGCAATACCGGGATAGCTCTGGCTATGATAGGTGCAGCCAGGGCATATAAAGTAAAACTTTGTATGCCGGAATGTGTAAGTATTGAAAGACGCAGGGTTATTGAGGCATATGGTGCAGAAATAATACTTACTCCGGCAGAGGAAGGAACAGATGGTGCTATCAGAAAAGCACATTCCCTTATTGAGGAAAACCCCGGTCATTATTATATGCCCAATCAATTTGAAAACGAAAACAATGTTCTATCCCACTATGAGACAACCGGGCCGGAGATATTTTCTCAGACCAACGGAGAAATAGATATATTTATTGCTGGAATGGGTACTGGCGGGACATTAATGGGAGTAGCCAGATACCTGAAAGAAAAGAAACCGGGAGTAAAAATTGTAGGTGTTGAACCAACCAAAGGTCATGCTATCCAAGGACTTAAAAATATGCAAGAGGCTATTATTCCTAAAATATTTGATCCCGGAAAATTGGATGAAACAATAACTGTTGAAGATGAACCTGCCTATATAATGGCCCGTAAACTTGCTATAAACGAGGGTATTTTTGTAGGTATGTCCGGTGGTGCGGCCGTAGAAGGTACATTAAAAGTAGCAAAAAACATGGTTAAAGGCACAATCGCAGTTATTTTACCGGATAGGGGAGACCGGTATTTAAGCACAACTCTATTTCGATCTGTGTGTGGAGAATGCCCTCCCTAAAGCCACCCGCTATGCGGGTGCGATGTTTCCTTGAACCTGGAAGGAGAATATTTTTATATGGAAAGTCGAAAAGTCTATATGGATAATAATGCAACTACACCGATACATCCGCAGGTCAAAGAAGAGATGATTAAGGCTATGGAAATATTTGGCAATCCCTCAAGTCTGCATCAATTTGGGAGACCTGCTAATAATATGATAAAGAAAGCAAGAGAATCTGTGGCTTCCTTTATTGGAGGCAGTGTGGAGGAAATCATTTTTACCGGCTCGGGCTCTGAGGCAAACAATACGGTACTTTCAATTTTAGCCTGTCCTTCCACCCAGTGTGATTGTTCAGGTGTAGGAAAATACCAAAAGATTATTACTACTGTAATTGAGCACCCCTGTATATTGGAAACGGCTAAGTGTCTTGCAGATAGAAATATTGAGGTAAAATATTTAAGTGTAGATAATCATGGAAAAATCAGCATTGACCAGCTGGAAGAAGAACTCAAAAAAGGACCGGCCCTGGTTTCTATTATGACAGCCAATAATGAGATAGGCACAATTCAGGATATCAAAAAAATTGTTCAACTTGTACATCAACACGGAAGTTTATTTCATACAGATGCTATTCAGGCGGTAGGAAAGATTCCGGTAGATGTGAATGATTTAGGTGTAGACTTTTTATCTCTTTCCGGTCATAAAGTATATGGGCCCAAAGGAATAGGTGCCCTGTATGTACGCAAAGGAACCCCCTTTTGCCCTTTAATAAGAGGAGGGCATCAAGAAAGAGGACGTCGTGCAGGCACAGAAAATACCTTAGGTATTATTGGTTTCGGAAAAGCAATCCAGATGCGGGCAAAAGAGATGGCAGGTGAACATGAAAGATTATCAGGGTTTAAAGAGAGATTAAAAGAGGGTATAAAGAACAAAATTAATCATGTTCAGTTTAACGGGCATCCGCATGATAGCCTGGCAAACACATTAAATGTTTCTTTTCCCGGCGCAGAAGGTGAGGCTATCTTGCTCTATCTTGATTTAGAAGGAATAGCAGTATCTACTGGATCGGCGTGTGCCTCCGGTTCTTTGGATCCATCACATGTTTTGTTAGCTATAGGTATTCCGATAGAGAATGCCCATGGTTCTATCAGAATAAGTATGGGCAGGAATACAAAAAAAGAAGATATTGATTATATGATTGAGGTTTTGCCAAAAGTGATTAAGCGAATAAGAGGAATGTCTACCATGAAGACTGAAGGAGGAAGACATGAATAGTAAAATGGATTGGGCTTATTCAGAGAAACTAAAAGAACATTTTATCAATCCACATAATATTCTTGAAGATGAGGATTCTTACCAGGAGGACGGAAAAGGAATCGTAGGAAATATGAAATGCGGAGACCAGATGATGGTGGTTATTAAAGTGGAGAAATCCAAAGGAATCATTACCGATTGCAAGTGGAAGACTTACGGTTGTGCCAGTGCTATTGCCAGTACCTCAATCTTATCTGAGATGGTAAAGGGGATGACTCTGGAGGAGGCATATTATCTTTCCCCAAAAGATATTGCCAAGGAATTGGGAGGATTACCAGAACATAAGATTCATTGTTCTGTTTTGGGGGATAAAGCGCTAAGGGCTGCCATTAATGATTACTATCAACGTAATGGTATGCAGGATAAAATAAAAAAACAAGAAGCCAGAGTAGTCTGTCATTGTATGAATGTGACAGATAAAGAGATAGAAGAAGCTGTTCTGGAAGGCGCCCGGACTTACCTGGAATTACAGGAGCATACCAAGGCCGGAACTGTTTGCGGACAGTGTAAAGATGATATTTTAGGTCTTTTAGACGAATATAAAAAAGAACATTTCGGAGAATAAAGATAATTACTGTTAAAGAATGAAATGCCACCATGTGATGTTTTTAGTTAGAAATATTAATTTAATAGGTAAAATCATTTCTTTTAAGGTATAAATATTTTTTACCAAGTGGTTTAATTTTTCAGCCACTATTTTTTATTTAGTCTAATCACTACTAAATTAATAGAATAAGTAGAAATATTGTTTATCAAAATTAATATATTTAGCTTTGGAAAATATATTTTTAATCTGAATTATAGAATAAGCCAAAATGAACAAATATGGCAAATAAAAGGAGAGATTATGGGAAAAACAAAAAAACATAAGGCAATTTTTGTTTTTATTGTAATTATGTTGACTGTATTAGGATTTTCCGGGTGCAGTAATAACAGCAGTGATGCCGGTGAAAAATATGGCGTTGATATTGTCGAAACAGAGGTAACCAGTATAAAAGAAATTTTAACTAATTCTGATCAATATCTTAACCAAACAGTCAGATTGGAAGGGAAAATTATCCGGGAATGTCCTTCAGGATGCTGGTTCTTTGTTGAAGATAATACTGGAACAATTTTTGTAGACATTAATCCATCCGGGCTTAGTATTCCACCAAAAGTTGGTGCAAAGGTTATTGTTGAAGGAAACGTAATCCATAAAAACGGAAGAACAATGGTAGACGGAAAAGGAGTAGAATTTTAATGAAATTTATTATTTTAGCATACAAGAATTTAAAGCGCAGAAAATCCCGCTCTTTTCTGACTATCAGTGGAGTAGCGGTTGCTGTAGCAGTATTGGTTGCCCTCTTAGGTTTTAATGCCGGTTACCAGGAAGCACTAACCTCAGATGTTGACAAGATGGGATATCAAGTGATTGTGACTGCTAAGGGATGTCCTTATGAAGCAGCGACGATGATACTAAGCGGAGAAGCAGGCCTGAGGTTTATAGATGAAGATATCTATCAGCAGATTACCAGTGATCCTGATATTGATCAGATTACACCTCTTCTTGCTCAATTAGCCTATGATCCTGAAAAAATGGAGGGTAAAGGCGGTTTTATTAATTATTTAGGTATTGAAAGAAGTTACCTTAAGCTTAAGCCAGGTGTCTTATTTAATTCCGGTGGATGGTTTTCTGGTGAAAATGCCACTGAAGCTATTTTAGGGTTTGAAGCAGCAGAATCAATGCAAAAATCAGTCGGTGATGATATGGCTGTACCGGGTAGTGATATTACCTTAAAGATTGTGGGAATTTTTGACAGAACAGCTACCCAGGAAGACGGATCGGTATTCTTACCTCTAAAAACAACCCAGAGAATTTTTGAAGCAGAGGGAAAATTAACAGGTATTGGAATTAAATTGAAGCAAATTGAGAAGATTTCAGAATTTGAAGAGAGACTATATCCCATTGCCAGTATCCAGGTCATAAGTATGAGTCAGGTTAAGGGAACTATCTTGAATCTGGTTAATTCAGCCAAAATATTGATTATATCTGTTGCTTTTATTGCTATTTTTGTCGCTATTATCGGAGTTATTAATACCATATTAATGAGTGTTATGGAACGTACCCGGGAAATAGGTATTATGAAAGCAATCGGTGCTTCAAGATTGGATATATTTCAAATCATCTGGATGGAAACATTGATTGTTTGTATATTAGGCGGATTGTTTGGTTCAATCATTGCCTTTTTTGGGGGGAATTTGATCGAACTTTTAGTCAGAAAGGTAATGCCTTATGCGCCGGGCGGAAGATTGCTGCTTATTACTCCCGATCTCTTGCTAATTTCTTTTCTGGGAGTTATTGCCGTGGGCATCGTTTCCGGATTATATCCGGCTTTTAAAGCAGCTTCCATGAGACCAATTGAAGTAATCAGGAGCGGAGAATAATGGAAAATTTTGCGGTAAAAACAAACAAACTAAAGAAGGTCTATTCCACTGAATCCCAGAATATCATTGCCTTGAAGGCAATTGACCTGGAAATTGAAGAAGGTGAATTTGTCAGCATTATGGGACCATCGGGAGCTGGTAAAACGACTTTCCTGAATATCTTAGGATTTTTAGATAAACCCAGTTCAGGAAATTTAAATATTTTTAACAATAACCCTATAGATTTCAACGAAGAAGAACTTAGTCGCATACGGGGTGATAGTGTTGGTTTTGTATTTGAGGATTTCTTTTTGATTCCCTCATTAAATGCCCTGGAAAATGTTCAATTACCTTTAATGTTTGCTAAAAATGATAAAGGTAACGAAAAACCTAAAATTCTCTTAAACAGAGTAGGGTTGGGTCATCGGCTAACCCATTATCCCAATGAACTAAGCGGAGGAGAATTACAGCGGGTGGCGGTAGCAAGAGCCTTAGCCAATAATCCTAAAATACTCCTCGCCGATGAACCGACCGGCAATCTGGATACCAGAAATGCACGAGAACTTTTTCTGTTGTTTCAAAATCTCAACCGAGAAGAGGGTTTAACCATTGTAGTGGCTACTCATAATATTAAATTAGGTTATTCTGCAGACCGGGTTATTCACTTAAGTGACGGAAAAATAGAAAAGGATGAAAGGTTGGTAAAACAAAATGCAAACTAGGGCTATCCTGGAAGCGAAGAATCTGAAGAAATATTACCGGCGCGGTCCGGAAGTAGTGAAAGCGCTGGACGGGGTGGATTTTAATATTAAGGAGAGTGAGATTGTTTCAATTGTTGGTCCTTCCGGTTCGGGGAAAACCACTTTAATGAATCTGATCAGTTGTCTTGATGGGGCGAGTTCCGGGAGTTTAAAGATTAACAATACTGATGTGACATCACTGTCGGAAACCGATCTTATAAAGATCAGGAGGGAAAATATTGGTTTTGTCTTCCAGCGTTTTTATCTGATACCAACCTTAACTGTTAGAGAAAATATAGAATTACCCATGCTGTTTGCTAAAAAAAAGATTAACCCGGGGAAAATTTCGGATTTATTAAGAGGAGTAAATCTTAATGAAAAACAGGGAATTCAGGTAAAGTTTTTATCTGGTGGAGACAAACAGCGAGTAGGAATTGCCCGGGCTTTAGTTAATGAACCCAAGTTGATCATTGCTGATGAACCTACCGGAAAATTAGAAGCCGGGGTTGGAGTGCAAATATTAGATTTGTTTAAAAGATTAGCTGAAAAAGGATTCGCTGTCTTTATTGCCACCCATGATCTGGAGTTAGCTCAAGCCACTCAACGGATAATTCATCTCCAGGACGGGAAGATTGTTCCAAAGGAAAAATCCGATCTATATTATTAGAAAGATTTATGTCAAAAAATAATTAAAAGGAGAGTATAATGT
>CAZPII010000062.1:0-8519 GCA_964586485.1 uncultured Atribacterota bacterium
CTAACTTTTTTTGTAGTAGGTGCGGGATTTACCGGGGTTGAAATGGCGGGTGAATTGGCTGAATATATACCAATTATCTCAGAAAAATTTGAAATTAACCGGAATGAAGTAACTATCAATATCGTAGATGTTCTGAATCGAACAGTTCCTAACCTACCGGAAGAGTTATCTAGAAGAGCAGAAAAACGGTTAAAGAAAATGGGTGTGAATGTCATACTTAATTCCAATGTTTGTGAAGTAGGGACTGATTATATAAAAATTATGCAGAATGATGACTGTATTCAGCATGATACCAATACAGTGATATGGAGTGCGGGAATTGAAAGTGCTGATATTACCGGAGAGGCGGCAAAAGCACTTAAGTCAGAGGATAGGAATAGAATTAAGACTGATGCCTATCTACGTTCTGTAGATAATGATAAAGTGTTTGTGATCGGGGATAATATGTTTTATACACCGGAAGGCGAAAGGGAACCGGTGCCTCAAGTGGTTGAAAATTGTGAGCACAGTGCGGCAACAGCGGCCCATAATCTTTCCTGCTTGATTACGGGCAAGGGAAAAGTAAAAAAATACAAACCATCTTTCCATGGATTTATGGTATCTATCGGAGGACGTTATGGATTAGCCCGGGTCGGGTTCCCAAAATTTATGATTAATTTACCGTCCTTCCTTGCTATGTTTGTTAAACATTTTATTAATATAATTTACTTTATTCAAATCCTGGGATGGAATAAAGTATATAGTTATGCGAAGCATGAATTCTTCACCATAAGGAATTGCAGAAGTTTTGTAGGAGGTCATTTCTCTAACCGTACTCCCAGTTTTTTAATAGTTCCCATTCGATTATGGTTGGGAGTAGTATGGATATTTGAAGGTGTAAAAAAGATAAACGAAGGCTGGTTTACTGAGGCAAAACTAACCGGTTTTTTTGGTTCTGCCAATGATTGGTTTAACTCCATACTTGGAATAGCTGTTGAAGGTGCCGAAGCTGCTAGCTCAGCTACTCCTGTAGCTAATGGAGCAGAAGAAGCAGGAACCGCTTTAATAAATTGGAATATTTTAGGTTTATTCAAAGTTTTTTTGGTAAGTGGTAAAGATCTTGTCGAATCAACTTTAAGTGATTTTGGATTCAAACTGGATGTACCGTTAATCAACTGGTTTGTTGATAATGTTGTTTTATCAGGGGAAACTATACAGGTTTTTATGCAGTCAGGTATTGTAATTACTGAAATCCTGATCGGTCTTGCCTTGATCGGGGGATTGTTTACATTTCCGGCAGCAGCCGTATCTCTTGTATTGTTATTTATGTTTGTCTGCACTACCGGCATATATTTTAGTAATTTTTGGATGATATTTGCGGGAATTGCGGTACTTATCTGTGGTGGAAGAATATTCGGGCTAGATTACTATGTAATGCCCCGGTTAAAAGAACGCTGGAAAAGGTTCCCAATTGTAAGAAAGCTGTATATTTACAATGACTAGTATTGCACAAAAGAATCATGTTAAAAAAGAATTCAGGTATGAAGAAGCTTTTAAAGATATAAAAAAAGTAGTTAATAGAGTGTTATACACCTCTCCTATTATCATACGCGAATATACCAAACATCTGGGAAAAACTACAGGAAAATTTATGCGGGCTAGTTCTCTTCTGATTTGTGCTCAAGACGATAGAGGCCTTATCCCACAAAATGCTATTACGCTGGCTAGTGCTATAGAAATACTGCATCTTGCTACACTTGTCCATGATGACGTAATAGATAATGCCGATATCCGTCGGGGAGCCGTTACTTTGCAGAAAAAATATGGAAACAGAACAGCAGTAATTTGTGGTGATTATTTATTAAGTGTTGCCCTGAAATTAGTTGCTTCAGTTTCCGAGAAAGAGGAATACTTAGACAGAAAGATACCGGACTTTGTCGGCAGGGTTTGCCTGGGAGAATTAAACCAACACATTAATAATGGTAATTATGATTTGTCTGTATTTCAATATTTAAAAATTATTGCTGGTAAAACAGCCTGTATGTTCGAAGCTGCATTTTATGCAGGCGCTTCGCTGGTGGAAGAAGAAGAGGAAGTAATTAAAAAATATGCCAGGATTGGCAGTTATATCGGGATGATTTTTCAATTAACTGATGATTGTATGGATTTTGAAACTACCGAAAGTGTTGCTAGAAAACCTGTGCAATCTGATTACGAGAAAAATGTTGTTACCTTGCCGTTAATCCACACATTTAAAGTGCTGGGAAATTTTAAAGCCAGAGCCAAAGAACAACGGCTAAGCAGGACTGAAATTAACGTAATGGTTAAAAAAGCAGGCGGACTTTTATATACCAGAAATTTAGCTAAAAAATATTATAAAAAGGCACTTGACTTATTACAGAAAGTTGAGACCTCAGTGGATAAAAAAGAAAAAATCAAATCAATTATAGATAAAGCCTACCGTGTTTTTTAGCTGTTTAATTAAAAATATATCCATAATGCATCTAAAGAGTATAAAACAACAATATGTTTAAAAAATTTTTCAGCTTTATAGAAATCAAGACAAAAATTACCAGTGTATTTGCTTTTTTGTTAGCATTAGCTTACCTTTTTTATATTAAACAACCAATTGATTGGCAAGTGACTTCAGTATTTTTTGCTTCCATGTTTATTTTTGACCTGGCAACAACGGCTATCAATAATTATATCGACACTATAACCAATCACCAGATGTTGCAATTCAGACGCAGTCGTGCTTTAGTTATATTACTATTACTTCTAGCAGCCAGTTCAGCTTTGGGTATTTATTTGGTGGTACTCACAGATATAGTGGTACTTTTTATAGGTGGGATATGTTTTTTATCTGGAATCTTTTATACGTTTGGTCCCATACCTATATCCAGATTGCCGTTAGGTGAAATAGTATCAGGGTTATTTTATGGATTTTTTATACCTTTTCTGATGTTGTATATCAATATGCCGGTAGGAACATTTTTAACATTTGATTTTAATACCACCTCTATGGCTTTATATCTCAGACTGAATATATTACCCATTATAACAATAATCCTGTTGTCAGTTGCCCCGGTATGTGCCACAGCAAACATTATGCTGGCAAATAATATCTGTGATTTGGAGAAAGATATGGCAGTTAAGAGATATACACTACCTTATTTTATAGGGGATAAGGCAATTCTCTTATTTGCCTGGATTTACTATCTGATATATATAGTAACTATCCTGATGGTGCTTTTTAATATTTTATCTCCACTTGTCTTGTTATCACTTTTGACTATTTTTATAGTGCAAAAGAACATTAAACAATTTTCTAAAGTACAAGACAAAGAGACTACCTTCTTAGTATCGATAAAGAATTATATAATTATTATGGGTACCAATACTTTGTTGATTTTTTTAAGTGGATTATTGTAATGTTAGGATAAAATGAAATATCTAAAAAAATATGACCTAATCATAATTTTAATTATCCTGGTGATCAGTTTTTTATCCTGGATATCCTATCAGTATTTAGTGGCAGGACAATCACCAAAAGCGGAAATTTACCATTATGCTGAATTAATAAAAACAGTAGAATTAGATCAAGGTCTAGATAAATATTTTTTTATTGAGGAAAATCCTAATATAGTATTTCACCTGTTCGAAGATGGCAGTATTAGTTTTAAAGAATCAGACTGTCCGCATAAATTGTGTATAAAGGCAGGAAAACTATCCAGACCTGGTCAATTTGCCGCCTGTCTGCCTAATGGTATAATATTAAAGATTGTGCCTGCTGAAAGAACTGATAGAGATATAGATATTGTAGTTGGAAATTAGAAAGGTATAAATGGCTAAAATAATGGATACATTTCGTTTATCTGAGAAGATGACTAAAATTCAAGTTTTAGTTTTTAGTGGATTATTATTTGCCATTGCACTGATACTCTCTTTGGTGGAGAGTATGCTTCCGATTATTCCCATCGCAGTACCTGGCATTAAGTTTGGTTTATCAAATATTGCTGTAATGTACGCTCTCTTTTTTATAGGTGCCAAACAGGCTTATACCATTGCTATTCTCAAAGCATTATTTGTTTTTATTACCAGAGGTTTTATTGCCAGTACGTTAAGTTTAGCAGGGGGCTTATCCTCAATTACTTGTATGTTGTTAATGCTTATTTTATTAAAAGAAAAAATTTCTTATATAAGTGTCAGTGTTGTGGGGGGTGTTTCCCATAATATTGGTCAATTTTTAGCCGTAACCATTATCTATATCAGTGCAAGTATCTGGGCTTATCTACCGGTGTTATTGATATCTGGAGTAATTACAGGTATAATAACAGCTACGTTATTGAATATTGTTTTACCCGTACTCAAAAAAGTGATTTGGGTAATAGAAGAATAAAAAAATAGAAAATATCAAAAAAGGAGGAAAGCATGAACAAATTAAGATCTAAAAATAGTAAAATAAGAGGGAATATATTAAAAATAGTTTTATTAGTACTAACTGTTTTTATTGTTGTGTTTACATTAAATGGGTGTGGCACAGAGGAGGAAGAAAGTACTTCAGTAGAGAGTGGTACTGAGGAAAGCTCTGAGATAAGTGAGGGAACAGTTTCAGAAGAAATTGAAGAAGCTCCCGAAAGTGAGGAAACAGCTACAGAAGATGCCGAAGAAACCTCTGAAGTTAGCGAAGCAAGTGCTGGGACGAAGACCGGGTTAGCTGTGGATACATCTCTTGAGAAATCAACTGACGCGAGCGAAGAGGAGGATGGCTTAGCTCAAGTTGATTCTGTTATTGTGGCGGTTATTACTGATTCGGAAAACAGAATAGCTAACTGTGCAATTGATTCAGCTCAGACCAAGATAAACTTTTCAGATACAGGAGAGATTATTACGCCTTTGGATAAAGTCTTTGTGGGCAAACAAGAGCTGGGAGAAGAATATGGAATGATTGTGGCTTCTTCTATCGGTAAAGAATGGAACGAACAAGCCACAGCACTTTCTAACTATGTAATTGGCAAGACAGTGGATGAAGTGAAGGGAATTGCAGTCAATGAAGAAGGAACGCCTACTGAATCAGAATTGACTTCTTCTGTTACCATGCATATTACGAACTATATTTCGGGAATTGAAAAAGCAGTTAACCATGCAGAAAATCGTGGAGCATCAGCTGATGATAAACTGGGAATTGGGGTAATTACTACTATTGATCGTTCTGAGGATGCTACAGCTGAGGAAGAGGGCCTTGCACAGGCTTATTCAACTTATGCGACGGTTACATTTGACGAGGAAGGTGTTATTACCAGCTGTATCATCGATTCTTCCCAGGCAAATGTCAATTTTAACCAGGAAGGCGAAATTACCAGCGATCTGTCCATATCTCCAAAGACTAAAAATGAATTAGGAGATGAGTATGGCATGAAATTTGTTTCAGAAATCGGCAGGGAATGGTATGAACAGGCAGATGCATTTGCAGAATATGTAACGGGTAAAACAATTGATGAAGTGAAGGGAATTTCTCTGAATGAAGAAGGAGTTCCTACTGAATCAGAGCTGACCTCTTCAGTTACTATCCATGTTGGTCCTTTTGTTACGGTGATTGAAAAGGCTTATGATGCAGCCAAATAAGTCTGGAATAATTTTGTGAGATAAAATGTATAATATAAATATATAATAAAAAATGAGAGGCCGAGAATTAACTCGCCTCTCATTTTAGTTTAAGGGAATACTTGCTGATGCATAAAATAGTTAAAATTATTTTCGTTTTTGCATTGATATTAAATATAACAGCTTGTCAGATTCAGGAAAAAAATCGCTATGAGGCGCAATTTTTAGGATTATTTGATACAGTGACCCAGATCGTATCTTATATGGATAGGAAGGAAGAATTTTCTGAACAGGTGAATCAGATACATGATGATCTGGAACAATATCACAAGCTCTATGATATCTATACTGATTACTCCGGTTTTGTAAATATTAAGGTAATTAATGATAATGCGGGCAAACAACCGGTAATGGTTGATAGGCGAATTATTGACCTCCTTCTTTTTGCGAAAGAGGCTTACAGGAAGACCAACGGAAAGGTCAATGTGGCACTTGGTTCAGTTCTGTCTATCTGGCATGATTATCGAGAAAGAGGTACAGAGGATCCGGAAAATGCCAAACTACCACCAATGGATTTACTTAAAGAGGCAGCCCAACATAGTGATATAAATAAAGTTATTATTAATGAATCGGCATCGACTGTGTTTCTTGAGGATCCAGACATGAGTCTGGATGTTGGAGCAATCGCTAAAGGGTTTGCCGTAGAGCAAGTGAGTAAGGGAGCTATCAGGAGAGGATTTACTTCAGGATTAATCAGTGTGGGTGGAAATGTAAAAGTAATCGGAACAAAAAATTCTAGTAAAGAGCCGTGGAATGTAGGAATCCAAAATCCTGCATCTTCCGGTGGAAAATCAAATCTGCGTGTGGTAAACATATCAGATCAATCACTGGTTACCAGTGGAAACTATAGTCGTTATTATACAGTTAATGGGAAAGAGTACCATCATATAATTAATCCGGATACACTGTATCCAGCAGAGTATTTTACTGCTATCACTATTGTATGTAAAGATTCGGGGGAAGCCGATGCTTTATCAACTGCGGTTTATAATATGCCATTACAGGATGGACTGGGATTAATTGAGAGTCTGCCCAACACCGAAGCTTTCTGGGTATTATCAAATGGCGAACAGAAATTTAGCACTGGTTTTCAGAAATTATTAGCAGAATAAGATAACAAGATAGGAAAAGAAAATAAATTTGCAAAAAAATACAAATATTATTTGACAAAAGGTAAATATCTTAGTAGAATTGCAAAAATAATCTCAACATAAAAGAAGCCAGTAAGTAATCTTTTACTAAAGAGAGCCATGAATCGGTGTGAATATGGTAGTAAATTTTACTGAAACTCACTTCTTTTAGATTTTTTAGAGAAAAAATTTTTATTTTTCATTGATATTGATATAGTTTAATCCAATGAGAGTAGAAAAATATTACTTTCTACTGAAATAGGGTGGTAACACGATAAATTCGTCCCTTAGTGAGCCAATTCTGGCCGCAGGGGCGATTTTTTATTATATAGAATAGAAAAGTTACAGATAAGAACTTGATATTTTTATCCAATTCGAAAAGAGGTGAAAAAATATGGAATTAAGCGGAACAGAGATTATTGTAGAATGTCTTAAACAAGAGAAGGTAAAGGTAATTTTCGGTATACCGGGAGCTGCAATCATGCCTTTGTATGATACATTCGGAAAAATAGGGAAACTCCCTTTTGAGAATATATTAACAAGACATGAGCAGGGAGCAATTCATGCAGCGGACGGATATGCCAGGGCAACCGGAGAGGTAGGAGTATGTGTTGTTACTTCTGGTCCGGGTGCAACGAATCTAGTTACCGGTCTGGCTAATGCCCATTTAGATTCAGTTCCATTAGTGGCATTTACCGGACAGGTCTCTACTAACCTGGTGGGCAATGATGCCTTCCAGGAAGTTGACATTACCGGAATAACACTTCCTATTACTAAAAATAACTATATTGCCAGAAGAGTAGAAGATCTTGCCGAAATCATTAAAGAGGCTTTTTATGTTGCGCGTAGTGGAAGACCGGGACCTGTATTAATTGATTTACCGAAAGATGTACAATTGGCTAAATGCCGCTTTAAGTATCCTGAGAAGGTAAACAGGAAAGGTTATAAGCCTTCTTATAAAGGACATACCAGGCAGATTAAATCAGCCGCACAAAAAATTATGGAAGCCAATAAACCTGTAATTATTGCCGGCGGAGGGGTTATTAATTCTAATGCTTCAGGTTCATTACAAAAGATAGCTACCAAGGTTGATATTCCTGTTGTAACAACCTTTATGGGTATTGGGAGTTTTCCGGAGAACAACTCACTCTCTTTGGGAATGCTGGGAATGTATGGACAATATGTTGCCAATCAGGCTACCAGTAATGCTGATCTGATTATTGCTCTGGGAACCCGTTTTGATGACCGGATAACCGGTAATTTGAGCCAGTTCTGTCCACATGCCGAAATAATTCATATTGATATTGATCCAGCTGAAATAGGGAAAAATATCGCAGTTAAAATACCTATTGTCGGAGATTTAAAAAATATACTTCATCAACTTAATGGCTATCTCGGGGAAAAGAAAAACCCGTCTTGGCACAGGGAAATAGAGAAAATAAGAGAAAAAGTTTCCTGTCCACAGGTAGATAAAAATGAGGTGTTAAGACCCAAATATATTATTAAATGTATTAATGAATTATTTAAAGGAGAAGCAATTATTGTAACTGATGTGGGACAACATCAAATGTGGGCTGCCAATTACTGTCAGTTTATACATCCGCGTACATTTATTTCTTCAGGTGGTTTGGGAACGATGGGTTATGGTTTTCCCGCAGCAATTGGTGCAAAAATGGGGTCTCCAGACAAATCTGTTGTCTGTATTTCCGGTGACGGTAGTTTTCAGATGAATATACAGGAATTGGC
>CAZPII010000063.1:0-8471 GCA_964586485.1 uncultured Atribacterota bacterium
GCATGACAGATCATTTCCGGAGGATTTTCTCCGTTTGATTTTCTAACTGTCATAATACATAAAGCTACTTCTGCACCTCTTTCAAAGGCTACCGAGGTAATTATTTCGGCAATTTTTATATTATTAGTATCAGTTACAACCAGGACTTTTTCCTTTTCCTTTACACCAGCACAAACATCAACTAATTTTTTGGCACCTTTCATCATCTCTATATTTTTCATTTAAGAATAGACCTCTCTCTTCTCTTAAATTTTCCAGGAATACACATACATAAGATACATAAAAGTAAATTTCGCACCCGTATAGCGGGTGGCTTTAAGAACCTCTAAAAGAGGTGTGTCTTTTCATGGTAAAACACATTTATTATAGAATTTTTTTAATCTTTTCCAAATCCACATTACCACCACTAATAACAATAGCTACATTTTTGTTTTTATATGGGAAATTACCTCCCAAAAGGGCAGCCAGGGCAACCGCACCCGATGGTTCAGCTAAAAACTTATCTTCCATTAACAGTGTTCTTAACGCAATTAATATATCATTTTCAGCAACTAATAGAACATCTTCGGCATATTTATTTACAATACTAAACGCCAGGTCTCCGGGTTTATTGCTACGCAATCCATCAGCAATTGTATTAATATTCTTAAGTTCCGTAACCTTGCCCTCTTGTAGTGATAGATGCATACTATTACTTCCTTGTGGTTCAACTCCATATATTTTAACTTTAGGGTTTTTCTCTTTTATGGCAATTAAAATACCGGATATGAGGCCCCCACCACCTACAGGAACAAGAACAGCTTCCAGGTCAGGCAAATCTTCTGCTATTTCCAAGCCCGCTGTACCCTGTCCAGCTATGATCCAGGGATGGTCAACAGAATCGATAAAAATCAATTCCTCTTTTTCAGCAATTTCTTTTGCTTTCGCATTTCGTTCATTGGTAAACTTCCCCCAGGGAATCACCTCTGCGCCGTAACCCTTGATAGCCTGCACTTTTGTTGTAGGAGCATCAACCGGAACTACTACCTTGGCAGGATAACCGACATGAGAGGCAGTAAAGGCAACCGCTTTACCATGGTTTCCCGAAGAAGCCGTGATAACACCATTTTTCCCATTAGAAGGATCAATTTGTAAAATATAGTTAAAAGCTCCTCTTGCTTTGAAGGCATTGGTATTCTGCAAATTTTCTAACTTTAAAAATACATTATTTTCAGTCATTTTACTTAAATATGTAGAATAATACAAAGGAGTACGCTTAATATAATTTGATACTCGTTTATAGGCTAATTCTACATCTTTCAATTGAACCATTTGTTGTTTTTCCTTTCTAAACAGTAAATATCTCACCCGCAAAGCGGTTGGCTTTAAGAACCCCTAAAAAGCTTAATCTTTATCTACAAAAGCAATAACATCAATTTCAATACACACCCCTTTATCAAATTGTCCAGTTGCAACTGTGGTTCTGACAGGTGGATTTTCAGGAAAATATTTTTTATAGGTATTGTTAAAAAGTGAAAATTTATTTTGCTCATCAATAAAAACAGATGTCTTCACTACATTTGAAAGTGAAGAACCGCTTTCTTTTAATAATGTTTCTATGTTTTTCATTATTACATCTGTTTGGCCTTCAATATCTCCCGGAAATAACACTTCTCTGGTATCCGGATCTTTGGCAGTTTGTCCGGAGGTAAAAAGTAAATTCCCTAATTTAATAGCCTGAGAATAATGACCTCCTGGTGGCGATATTTTTTTTGAAAAAATAACTTCTTTTTTCATTTTTAAAGTCCTTTCCTTTTTACTTTAATATTTTTTTGATACTCTATAAAAATTAATCTTTTAAGGATGAGTTTTTAAAGCTCTAATAACTGTTTCTTGAAGAAGAGTTACAATAGCCTTCTGGGATTTTAAGGAAATGCCATCAACGGAGGGAGAAGGGATATCCAGATCACCATCAACACATCCTGTTTTGACACACACATCCAGCATTTTTTCTTCCATTCTTTCGGAATGCATCAATTCGGTGTTTTCTAATAAATAAGCCAACACCGCATTAATCCCATAGGCACCCCAATTGGAAACCGCAGCCATTACCAACGTATCTACCATTGAGGAAGAAGCAATCCCACTCTGGCAGGGACACTGGCATACTTTACCCCACGGCTGAACCTTCTGCACAGTATCAAGAATAATTCCACAACCAAGTTCATTGCCATTATCCCCAACACTTACTGTCAAAATACTCTTTTCTCTGGCAATCTCCATAAGGCTATCTAAAAAAGCAAATTGATTAGGGTCAATATTCATACCATTCATACTATGGTAGACCCCTTTATTGTTTGCTCCAATTCTTTCAACTGCAACAATAGCAGTAGGCTGATATTCCTTTAATATCCTGGCAGAATTGTCCGAAGCCTTTTCCTTCCCTACGGGAAAATCTAGAACCATCAAAGGATTAGTTCGGTTAGAAAAGTCATGAGCTGAAGAAATAACATTCATACCAACTTCTTTGGCCATCTCATAAATCGGCTCAAAATTTCTCTTTTCTGTAATAATAATCGGGTTTAATCTTAACCCTAAATGTAAGGTACGAGCTAATGCAACGGCACCGGGGGGTCCATCTGATTCACCGGTTGGATATCTGGGAGGAGCACCGGCCCCGGTTAATATAAAAACATTATCTTTTTCTTTTGTTCTTTTCATTATTTCAGTAGCGGCCAGATAAGTAAGTGGGTATGGATATTTTTTTCTGGCTGCATCATACAATTCCGGGAAGACACCCGAAGTAGGCATTCGAGGCCTCATTTCTACTGCACATAATCGGTCTATGTTTTCCCCTACAATTATTGCCATTTGCTCTCTGGAAATATGGTGCAAATCTTTCTGTTGCATTTTTTATTTCCTTTCTCAAATTTTTTAATAATTCTATTTCTATTCAGATCAATATTCAGATAATAATGAGCCGAACCCTTGAATTGGCAGCTTCATTCCTGATAATCTTAGCAGTTTCCACATGGTTGCCTGATTGCTGCTAATTACTTTTTTGCCAAAATCTTTTTCTAAGATTTCCAGTAATTCAACAGTTTTAAAATCAGTACAACTAATAAAGATGCCTTCTGAATCAGGATGATCTATTTTTCGCACTAAATCATATGTTGCATCTAAAGGTAATTCACCCTCACCGGAAAGCATGTTCAAACCTTCAATTTTAACTACTTCAAATCCGTTTTTCTCTAAAAATTCTTTTAATTTATCCATAATAGAATGTAAGTAAGGGGCTCCAACGGAAAGTTTTTTTACCCCTGCGATCTTAAGTGCTTCTATAACCGCTGTGGAAGTAGTAGTAGCTACTATTCCCGTACTATCGTTTATAGCATCAATAACTTTTTTATCATAGCCCATTCCTTTAATAAAACTGCCACTGGTGCATCCGAAACCGATAATATCAACCTTAGCATGTGCAAGCAGTTCTGCCTTTTCCGGTACATAATCAATCATTGCTGAAAGCTGTTCTTCATTATCCTCTGTTTGTGGTATTCTTGAGAAATGCACCGAAACACCATTAGGTGCCATCATAGGCATTTCGTATTCCAGAGTAATATTTGAAGATGGGATTAATAATCCCAATTTTCTTCTACGGATCATAAATTTCACATCCTTTATCGATATTAATATCTCAATTGTGTCTGATTTAGTTTGTTTCTAGACAAGTTTTTTAATTGCCTGCTCAATTCTATCCAGACCCTCTTTAATCTCTTGCATCGATTTAGCAAAGACAAATCTAACATGATCAGGATAATTAAAAGCAACTCCGGGAACAACTGCAACATGTGCTTTTTCCAGAAAAAATTTAGCAACATCTAAATCATTATTAATAGTATTTCCTTCATACTTTTTACCATATAGGGCTGTAATATTCGGAAAAGTATAAAATGCACCATCCGGATACTGACACTGAATGCCTTCTATCTTATTCAGCCGGCTAACCATATATTCTCTTCGTTTTGTATATTCTTCCACCATGGATTTAACCGGTGCCTGGGTGCCATTCAAAGCCTCAAGAGTCGCCTTCTGAGCAATGGAATTCACATTTCCCGAAGCATGACCTTGAAGATTAATCATGCCTTTAATAATTTCTTTTGGACCTGCTGCATAACCTACTCGCCATCCTGTCATGGCATATGTTTTGGAAACACTATTTACCGTAATAGACATCTCTTTTTCTTTTTCACCCAAAGAGGCAACACTGGTGTGTTTTTTGCCATCATAGATGAGGTGTTCATAAACTTCATCAGTAATAATATAAACTCCTTTTTCCACCAGAAAATCCACAATTTTTTTTAGTTCATCTTTTTCAAAGATAGAGCCGGTTGGATTATTAGGGCTATTGATAATAAAAGCCTTAACTTGGGGGTTATAACTCTCCTTTACTTCCTCCAGAGTGGGGCGAAAATTATTTTCTTCTTTTGTTTCGAAAAAAAGAGGTTTTGCTCCAGTAAGCTTGATTTGTTCGGCATAACTTACATAGCAAGGAGTCGGAATTAATACTTCGTCTCCCTCATCACAAATAGTTCTAAAAAGTTCATAAAGTGCCTGTTTTCCACCGTTAGAGATAATAACCTGGTCTTCCTCATAGGTAATTCCGTTTTCCCTCTTAAATTTCTCTGCAACTGCTTTCCTGAGTTCCGGTATTCCCGGTACATTGGTGTATTTGGTAAAACCACTATTTATGGCTGAAATGGCAGCTTTCTTAATATGTTCTGGGGTATCAAAATCCGGTTCGCCCTGGGCAAAACTGATTATATCTATACCCTGACTTTTCATTTGATTAGCTAAAAACGAAGTGCTTTCTGTAGCAGAAGGGCTAATCCCTGCTACCGATTTCGAAATAATATTTCTATTCACAAATATCCTCCTTAAAAATTCTATAAAAATTTAACTTTTATAATTTCTTTAACAAAACTAGAGCGGTTACTTGATAAATAATCATTTTTTACTGATATCTCAATCAATATTGATTTGCTTTTCAAAAATTCAGAAAACTATTTTACCTGAATTGATAAGTATTTCTTTGTCAATAACAACAGTGGGATTTTTGATAATTACATCTGTATGCATTGAAGACTCAACAGTTCCACCCATAGTATGGTTATCTCCAATACCAAAATGGATTGTCCCGTAAACTCCCTCATCTTCCAGCATGCTACCGCATATTTTACATTTAGGATTTAATCCTATGCCAAACTCTCCAATATTAAAGACTTCTTTTTCTTTGGCACTATCAAGCAACTTTTTAAATAATTCAGCTTCCTCTGATCCTTCTATTTTCGTTACAAATCCTTTTGAAACACATAAAGTAACATCTTCCTTTAGCGGACCTAATCCGGGTAAAACAATACTTCCGTCTATTATAATTTTTCCCTCTGCAGTCCCTTCTACAGGAGCAATACAAACCTCAATATCAGGAGGTGAATTAATCATACCCGGTTGATCTGAAATACCGGACTCTACAATAGCTTCTCTTCCCTCAATGGAAAACTGAACATCAGTACCCTTATCTGTAGTAACCCGGACAAGTGAACCTGCTGATAATGCCTTGCCAACTTTTATACCTTTGTCTCTCTGTTTATGAAAATCTACAAAAAGTCCGCCTTCTCGCAACATCTGCCTGGAAAATTCCGGAAGATTAACCCATCTGACTCCCCTTTTGCATACTTCTATTCTTGCATTGGTATGAAAAAGTGAGAATGAAGTTACTGCAAAAACAACATCTGCCTCTTTGAGAGCTGCTGTGTAAGGAATAGGTGGTTCTTCACCATGATTTTTACGGGGGACCATACTTATTATAATCGGTTCAATATTACGTTCTATACAGGCTTTGGCAATAATATCGGCAATATCTAGTTTACCTTGATCAGAAGCAATAACTACTTTTTCTCCGGCTTTTACCACTCCACAGGTATCAATTAAAATTCCAGCACCTATCATCTCTTTCATTTTTTGCTCCTTTATGTTTCTGTAAAAATATATGACTTCTGACTATGACAGAGATCTTATTTATTTTATTCTACAAAGATAGCCAAATCAGGACAGTTAATTTCACAAAGTCTACATTTGATACATTTTTCTTGATGAGCAACATTTGGAATAACAAACCCTTTATCATTTACTTCTTTCCCTGTCTCAAAAACATCTTTTGGACAGAAATAGATACATAGTTGACATCCTTTACATATTTTTCCATCAATATAAACTGACATATTTTTAACCCTCAATTTGCTTAATTAAACGGATAATGTCTATGGAATCCTCAGCAATATATGCGCCTGCATCTTCCAAGGCATTAACCTTCGATTCTACTGTGCCTAAATTTCCTTCAATAATAGCCCCTGCATGTCCTAATGATTTTCCCTTAGGCGCTGATTTCCCAACAATTAAAGTAATAACAGGTTTAGATATCTCTTTTTTTATCACTTTCGCGGCATCTTCTTCCATTGTTCCGCCTATTTCACCTAACATCACAATCATTTTGGTCTCATCATCGGCTTCAAACATTGGAAGAATGTCAGTCTGTTTCAACCCCCACAAAGGACCTCCTCCGATCGCTACCACAGTAGACTGACCGATACCATTTTCCGATAAAGTCTTTCCTATCTCATAAGACAGGGCCCCACTTTTGGAAACAATGCCTACTTTTCCTTCAAGATACATCTGAGGAGGATGGGCTCCTAACTTACATTTTCCGGGAGCGATGAGGCCGGCTGAACCCGGACCCAATATCTTTGTCCCTTTTAACTTTCCATATTGCAATACTTCCACTACGTCATGATCCGGAATACCTTCAGCTGTAATAACAAAAAACTTAATATCATTTTCAATAATTTCCATACAGGAATCTCGAGAAAATCTTGGGGGAACAAAGCTAATTGCTGCATCAACTTCATGTTTTTCCAAGGCCTCGCTTACAAAATCATATACCGGTATTCCTTCTACTTTCATACCACCTTTGCCAGGTGTTACACCAGCTACAATCTTCGTTCCATATTCTTTCATTATTTTCGTTTGCAGGTTTCCCGATTTGCCGGTTATCCCTAATACAAGAACTTTTGTCTTATTATTAACTAAAATTGACATTTAACTCTCCATTGCTCTTTTTACTGCTTTTTTTACGGCTTCATGCAAATTGTCATCAATAGCTATTTTGGCATTTTGCATTAACTTTTTACCTTCCTCTTCTTTAGTGCCACACATACGGATAAAAAGCGGTATTTTACTTGATGACTCTTGATGAAAGTTTACAATGCCCTCAGCCATTTCATCCATCCGGTTAAAGCCACCGATTAAAACAACCAATACACTTTTCACATTCGGGTCCTGATGAACTTTATCTAAGGCTTTATAGACCACTTCGGGACTGGTAATACCTCCCAGCTCACAAAAATTAGCGACCTTGCCACCATATTTTGCCAACAGGTCCAGCGTTAAAAGTCCGGTACCTGCACCATCCGAAACTAATCCGATATTTCCTGATAATGGTACATAGGTGATAGTATCTTCTGCTGACTGGCTTCCCGGAGCGTTTCCCGAAATAGAGCTGATTTCCTCTTTTAATTGCTGGTATAATTCCGAGTGTCGAAAATATGCCTGATCATCTAACTCTATTTTGGAATCAATCGCTACCAAACCATTGGGGGTGATTGCCAAAGGGTTAATTTCAACTAATTGTGCATCATATTCCTTAAATATGCGGTACATTGAAAGAATAATTTTTTTAAATTCTCTAAAATACTTATCAAGCTTGAGATTTTTTGCAGATAAACGAATTTGAAAATCTGAAATTCCTAACAAAGAATTAAATTCAGTAAGATAAACTTGTGTTTTATCTTTCTGGGCAGCTTTTTCAATATCCACTCCCCCTGCTAGTCCAGCAATTAAAACCGGTGTTGATTTACTTTTATTAAAAGTAATAGACAGGTACATTTCTCTTTGTATGTCAACACTATTCAATGCCAGAATTGCTCTTACTTTCTCTTTTTTTATCTCTAAATTAAACAAGTCATCAGTTATTTTATTTATATCTTTACTTCCATCCCAAATCTTTATACCTCCCGCTTTACCTCTTCCTCCGGTTAAAACCTGAGATTTTAATACTAAGGGCGGTGATAAATCTTCTATACTATCATTGGGATAAATAAGTTTACCGGACTGTATGGGTATTCCATATTTATCAAACATCTTTTTGCCCTGGAATTCGTATAACTTCATTTAATTCCTCCGTATCGATTTTAAATCTTTAGCTATACTTAATCCGGCATTAAATGCCCTCAAGTTAATATCCACAAATTTTTCTTTTACGGTGTCCATGATCACACTTTTCAAATCATCTTCACTAACCAGGTTTAGTAATGGCTGAAGAAAGCCTAACATAACCATATTGGCAGCAATTCGGTTTCCAATTTGAATGGCAGTTTCGG
>CAZPII010000064.1:0-8417 GCA_964586485.1 uncultured Atribacterota bacterium
TAACCCCCTTTTAGGGGTTCTTAAAGCCACCCGCTTTGCGGGTGCGATATTTACTTGTACATTTAAAAATTAATTGTTTTCATGTTTTACAATCGTTTTGTTTTCCACAACTGTTAATAATTTGTGAATTAAACGAGGCTCTTTATTTTTAGCCCTTACATGATATAAATTATATTAGTATAAAAATGTATTTACTCCAAAATAGGCTATTTTTCCTAGAAACATCTACATAAAGTGTTTTCCACATAAGAATGTGAATAATGTGAATAACTTTTTTAAAATTCTGTAATATTTTAGTAAATATATTAATTATTATGTGAGGATGTGTTTAAAAAAAATAAAAATGTGATATATTATATTAATAATCTCTCTTGTTAAATTAATATAATATATTATAGTAATTCCAATCTGCAATATTTTAAATTGTCTTATAATAACTACTATAATTTTAAGGATTACCATGAGCTATTACCAACTTAATAAGAAATGGGATCATGCTTTACAGCTAATTCAAGAAAAGTTAAGTCCCCAGATGTTTAATACCTGGTTTTCTCAGGTAAAATATATTGATTTTAAAAATAATGAGTTATTTCTATCAGTGCCTAATTTGTTTAGCAAAAATTGGCTGGAAAAAAATTATTACCAGCTTATTAAAAATATTCTTGTTGAAAAGTTCGGTTTTGATAATAATATAGCAATAAAATTTCAGATTAATTCAGTAACCAATCAACCCCAAAACCTGGAAAAAAAAGAAAAAGTTAATCATGATATACTCCAAAAAAAATATGAGAAAACTTATTTAAATGCTAAATATACTTTTTCCAATTTTGTAGTTGGTGATAGTAATCGTTTTGCACATGCTGCCTGTCTAGCTGTTGCTCAATCTCCTGCTAAATCATATAACCCTCTTTTTGTATATGGTGGAGTTGGTTTAGGTAAAACTCATTTAATGCATGGTATAGGAAATTATATTATTAATAGAAATTCAGTTCATTCTATTAATATAGCTTATATTTCTTCAGAAAAGTTTACTAACGAGTTAATTAATTCCATTCGTGATGATGCTACGGAAGCTTTTAGAGAAAAATATCGAAATTTTGACGTTTTGTTAATTGATGATATACAGTTTTTGGCAGGAAAAGAAAGAACACAAGAAGAATTTTTTCATACTTTTAACTCACTCTATAATTCCAGTAAACAAATTGTAATTACTTCTGATCGCCCTCCAAAAGAAATCACTAATTTAGAAAACCGTTTAATTTCTAGATTCGAATGGGGACTTATTACTGATATACAACCTCCGGATCTGGAAACAAGAATTGCTATCCTACAAAAAAAAGCCCAAAGCTGTCAGCCGGAAATATCTGAAGAAATTATTCATTATATTGCTAATAAAATTCCTTCAAATATTCGTCAACTAGAAGGAGCTCTCAATAAATTAAATGCATATGCTACCTTAACTCAGACAGAAGTTGATTTTACGCTTGCCAAACAAATTTTAAAAGATTTTATTCCTATTGAAGAAAAAGATGTATCCATTCAATTAATTCAACAATATACTGGAGCCTATTTTAATATAAAACCAAGTGTTTTACTATCTAAAAAAAGAACAAAAAATATTGTTACAGCACGTCATATCGCTATGTTTTTATCAAGAGAATTAACAAATTATTCTCTGCCGATGATAGGTGATTCATTTGGAGGAAAAGATCATACTACTGTTATTCATTCCTGTAATAAGATAAAAGAACAATTAAAAAATGATAAAAAAATTAAATATCATATTGATAGATTAATAAATAAAATTCAAAATAATTCAAATAATTTTTAATTGAAAAAAATTTAAAAATAAATGATAAAATAGAAAAAAACAAACATATTATTGATAATTTTTTCTAAAATTAGGGTGTTAATAATGTTAATAAAAATTAATTTTTATTCAGAAAGATTTTCACAGCTTTATATCTATAAAAATATACTGATTTTGCTATTTATTAACATAATTAACACTATTACTACTCCTAATTCTGTATTATTTTATAAATATTCTAAAATTCAAAATTAGTTAAAGGGAGAAAAATAATGAAGGTTATTTGTTCACAAAAAAGTTTAGTTAATGGAATTCAAACAGTTCAAAAAGCAATTTCTACCAAACTTGGTTTACCTATTTATAGCGGTACACTTTTTGAAGTAACTAAAAATAATAAAATTCATCTTTTTTCAACTGATTTAGAAATTGGAATTGATTGTTATATTTCTGCTCAAATAATAGAACAAGGTTCTGTAGTTATACCTAATAAAATTTTTAGTGATTTAGTTAGAAAATTTCCTGAAGGAAATATAGAAATTGAAGCAGGTGATGATAATGTTATTCATCTAAAAGAAGAAGATTCTTCTAATTATAAAATTCTTGGTTTTTCGTCTGAAGAATTTTCCCCTTTTCCTGATATTCAAGGTAAATCTAAAATAAAATTAACACAAAAATTATTAAAAGATACAATTCAGGAAGTACTTTTTGCTTCCTCAAAAGACGAAAATCGTTCCTTCCTGAATGGTGTGCTTTTTAAAAGTGCGGAAAAAGGGATTGAGATTGCTGCTACCGATAGTCATAGACTTGCACTTAAAAAAATTAAATTAAATGAAAAAGATAAAATAAAAGTAAATAATCAATTTGAAGTAATTATTCCTCAGAGAGCACTATCAGAATTATTTAAATTACTTAGTTTTGAAGATAGTACAACAGTTGAAATAAATATTGGGAAGAAACAGGTGGTGTTTATTTTAGATCCAGAAAGAGAAAAAAACCGAATAAGATTATTTACACGGATTATTGAAGGACAATTTCCGGACTATCATCAAATTATTCCAAATAAATTTAAAACAATTGTTAAAATAGCAACCGAAGAATTTAGACAGAGAATGGAGAGAATTTCTTTATTTGTAAAAGAAGATATAAACACAATAAATATAGAGGTTCATAGTTTTGAACAACAGAAAGGAGAAAATAGGGGAGAATTAATTATTCGGGTGAAAACACCCGATATTGGAGATGCTTATGAACAAATTCCCTGTATAGTTGAAGGGGAATATGTGGAAATTGCCTTTAATTCTCGTTATATTATGGATGTTTTGAGAATTATTAAAACCGAAAATACAGAGATAAGATTAAATGAAAATTTAAATCCGGCTATGATTAAACCATTCAGCCAGGGAGAACAATATAATTATGTGTTAATGCCTGTGAGAATGGATTAAAATACGGGAAGGAAAAAAATTTGAATGTTAAAAAAATACGATTAATTCATTTTAGAAATTTCGTGGATTTATCCATTCAATTTTATCCATCCTTAAATATTTTTATTGGTAATAACGCCCAGGGAAAAACAAATATTATTGAGTCTATTTACACTTTATTAAAAGGAGATTCCTATCGAACAACAAATGATCTGGATCTTATAAACTGGAATCAAAAGAAAAGTTATATTTTAGGAGAAATTCAGCAGAGAGAAGAATATTTTCATATTAATATTTTACTGCAAAATATTAATAAATCTACAAATATAACAAACCGAAGCAAAAAAATAATTAAAGTAAACAAAAAATTTCAAAAAAAGACCTGGCTTTTTAAAAAATTTAACCCCGTTATATTTACACCAGAGGATCTTCAAATTGTTAAAAGTTCTCCTTTTCTTCGTAGAAAATTTTTAGATGAAGTTATTATTAACCTAAGTCCCACATATTATAAATATTTAAAAGATTATAACCACATATTATTTCAAAGGAATACACTTTTAAAAAGTGCAAAAAGTAAAACAGATATTGACCAACAATTAGCTTTTTGGGATCAGAAAATTATTGAAACAGGAACATTAATTATTTTATATAGGATTAAATTTCTACAAAAAATAAATCAAAAAGCAAAAATTTTTCATCAGATGATGACAGAAAACAAAGAATCAATTAAACTCAAATATAATAGTAATATTGTGTCCACTTATACTGATGAAAAAGAACAAATTAGTAAAATAATGGATTATAAAATAAAAAACGCTAAAGAAAAGGATTTTCACCTTAAAGTAACAACCGCTGGACCTCATCGAGATGATTATTTTATTATGAATAATGAAATCAACTTAGGAATTTATGGTTCACAGGGTCAACAAAGGACCGCAGTTTTATCACTTAAACTTGCTGAACTTGAACTTTTAAAGGAAAAAGAAGGAGAATACCCTCCTTTATTATTAGATGATGTTATGTCAGAGCTTGATTTAGAAAGAAAAAAATTTTTAGTTCAGTTAATTAAAAACAGAGAGATGCAAACCTTTATTACCAGTATAAACCTGGATGATTTAACTTATAATAAAATAGAAAAAGATGTAAAAATATTAAGAATTAAAGATGGAACAGTGGAGGATGAATGAGAAATAGCACTCCTAAACATATTGGAGAAATTATTCATTTATATTTAAATGAGCGCAATTGGAATCAAAGAATTGACGGATATAATATTCTTCAATCCTGGAAAGATATTGTTCCTAAAAATATTTTTTTAAATACCAAGCCAGTTAAAATTCAAAATAACTCACTTTTTATTAAAGTTAAAAATCATGTTTGGGCAAATGAATTAAGAATTAGAAAAGGAGAAATAATAAAACTGATAAATCATAAAATTGGTGAGGATTTAATAAAAAACATTATTATTAGAATAGATACCAGAAGTTTTAACAATTATAAAAAATAAATAAAAATATTTATATAAATAAAAAGTATATTAAACAATAGTAAGATACTATCATATTATTGACAAAAAACCTCTTATATAGTATTATTTTATTGTTAAAGCTACTAAATATAATAATTAATTATAAGCCGTGGCAACCAGTCACGGTTTCATTTTGTCTGTTGGAGTAGAAAAATGGCAAAAAAAATAATCCCCAATAAATCACAATATACTGCTAAAGAAATTCAGGTTTTAGAAGGGTTGGATGCCGTTAGAAAAAGACCTGGGATGTATATTGGTAGTACCGGAAGTAGAGGTTTACATCACCTCGTTGATGAAGTAGTAGACAATAGTATAGATGAGGCAATGTCCGGGTACTGTAGTAAGATTAAGGTAATTATTCATCAAGATAATAGTATAACAGTTATTGATGACGGTCGAGGAATTCCCGTAGATATACATGCTAATACTAATCTGTCAGCTGTGACAACCGTTCTTACAAAATTACATGCCGGGGGGAAGTTTGGAAGCGGGAGTTATCAAGTTTCTGGTGGACTGCATGGTGTAGGTATTTCTGTAGTTAATGCATTGTCTGAATGGTTGGAAGTAACGGTTAGTAGAGATGGCAAAGTATATTATCAGAAGTTTGAAAGAGGCAAACCGGTTAGTGATTTGTCAATCATCGGACATACAAACAAGACAGGTACAAAAATTACTTATCGCCCGGATCCTGAAATATTTGATGAGATCAATATTAACTTTGATATTATTTTGCATCGTTCAAAAGAATTAGCTTTCCTTAATGCCGGTGTAAAAATAGAACTCACAGATGAGCGTGATAACAATAGAACTGTTACTTATAAATATGATGGAGGAATTGTAGAATTTGTTAAATATCTTAACAAGAACAGGGATATTCTTTTTAGCAAACCTTTTTATATCAGTGGAAAGAAAGAGGATATCGAGGTAGAAATTGCCATCCAATATAACACCGGATATTTAGAAAATATTCTTTCCTTTGCCAACAATATTCATACTGAAGAAGGCGGCACTCATTTATCTGGATTTAAAACTGCTTTAACCAAAACAATTAATGATTATGCCAAAAATGATATTATCTCCAATCAAAAGAAATATTCTTTAAAAGGAACAGATCAGAGCCTTTCCGGAAATGATGTAAGAGAAGGATTAACAGCCGTAATCAGTGTAAAATTGCTGAATCCCCAATTTGAAGGGCAGACTAAAACAAAATTGGGAAACAATGAGGTAAAAGGAGTAGTTTCCTCTATTGTAAATGATAAATTAAGTACTTTTTTTATTGAAAACCCCGAAACAGTGCAAAAGATATTGGCAAAATCAATTTCTGCCTTAAAGGCACGGGAAGCAGCCAGGAGAGCCCGGGAGTTAGTCAGACAGAAGAACGGACTGGGGATAGGCTCCTTGCCCGGGAAATTAGCGGATTGCTCGGAACGGGATCCTTTTCACCGGGAAATATTTTTAGTTGAAGGAGATTCAGCCGGAGGATCAGCAAAACAGGGGAGAGACCGAAAATTTCAGGCTATTTTACCGCTTAGAGGAAAGATATTAAATGTTGAAAAGGCACGTTTACATAAAATATTGGCCAATAATGAAATCAAATCAATTATTACCGCATCTGGTATACAAATCGGAGATGATAATGAGTTTGACTTAAATCAATTGCGATATCATAAAATTATTATTATGACTGATGCTGATGTTGATGGAGAGCATATTAAAACCTTATTGTTGACATTTTTCTATCGATATATGAGACCTCTAATAGAAAAAGGAAAGATATTTATTGCCAGGCCTCCTCTATATAAATTGAGTTATAACAAAAAAAATGATTATCTTTTTACTGATGAAGATTTACATAAGAAAACAAAAGAATTAAAAGCCAATTATTCAATCCAACGTTATAAAGGACTTGGAGAAATGAATCCTTCCCAGTTGTGGGAAACTACCATGAATCCGGAGACCAGGGTATTAAAAAGGGTTGATCTGGATGATGTCCTTGAGGCGGACGAGATGTTTACTATACTGATGGGTGGAAAAGTGGAGCCCAGAAAAGAATTTATTTACCAGCATAGTTCTGAAGTCGAAGAGCTGGATGTATAGAAAAATTTTAGAGAAAATTTGTTATTTAGATTAAATATAAATAAAAAAATAAGATGAGTTGAAATATTATGAGTAATGATCCAAACAAAGAAAATCAGGAAGAAAAAGAGGGGTTACAAGCAACTGGACCTCAGGAATTAGCTACCGATATTACCGGTGAGATCAAGACTGCCTATTTAAATTATGCCATGAGTGTCATTGTGGGCAGGGCTATTCCGGATGTACGTGATGGATTAAAACCGGTACACAGACGTGTTCTCTATTCTATGTATAAATTAGGTAATACCCCGGATAGGCCTTACAAAAAATCAGCTAGAATTGTGGGTGATACCCTTGGTAAATACCATCCACATGGGGATATGGCGGTATATGATACCATTGTCAGGATGGCCCAGGATTTTTCCTATCGTTATCCCCTGGTAGACGGTCAGGGTAATTTTGGTTCAATTGACGGTGATTCGGCAGCAGCCATGCGTTATACTGAGGTCAGAATGTCTTCCCTGGCTCAAGAGCTTCTGGCAGATATCAAAAAAGATACAGTTGACTTTAGTCCTAATTTTGATAATTCCCTGCAAGAGCCAACTGTATTACCTGCACCTGTTCCACAATTATTAATTAACGGATCATCAGGTATTGCTGTAGGTATGGCTACTAATATTCCCCCACATAATCTGAGCGAAGTAATTGATGCCTGTGTCCTGCTTATTGATCAACCGGAGGCTGATATCAAAGAAATTATGAAAGTCCTGCCTGGTCCTGATTTTCCAACGGGAGCAACTATCTATGGTTTATCAGGAATACAACAAGCCTATCAAACAGGTAAAGGCATTATTTCCCTGAAAGCTAGAATTATTACCGAAAATTTTGAGAAAAAAAGCTCGAAAGCACCAGTATTAGTAGTAAAAGAATTGCCCTATCAGGTAAATAAAGCCAGTTTGGTGGAAGATATTGCAAACTTAGTTCAGGATAAAAAGATAACCGAAATTACCACTTTAAGAGATGAATCTGACCGTAACGGGATGCGGATTGTCATTGAATTAAAGAAAAACAGCAATGTAAATGTTGTTTTAAATAAATTGTACAAACATACTAAACTACAGACTTCTTTTGGTATTAATCTACTTGCCATTGTGGAAGGTAGGCCAAAATTGCTTAACCTTCGCGAGGCATTGACGAGTTTCTTGGCACATCGCAAGCTTGTGGTAGAACGTCGTTCTCGGTATGAATTAAAACAAGCCCGGGAAAGAGCCCATATATTGGAAGGGCTCAAGATTGCCTTAACCAATATCGATGAAGTAGTCCAGATTATAAAGAAATCAAAGAATGTTGAATCTGCCCATCAGGGTCTTCGAAACCGATTCAAGCTAAGCGAAAAACAAGCCCAGGCAATCCTGGATATGCGCTTACAGAAACTAACCTCCCTGGAAACCAGGAAGCTGGAAGAGGAATACCTTGAACTGATTAAAAGAATTGCTTACTTACAGGATATTTTGGATAACGAAAGAAAATTGATGCTTACCATAAAAGATGAATTATTGGAATTAAAGAAAAAATATGC
>CAZPII010000065.1:0-8312 GCA_964586485.1 uncultured Atribacterota bacterium
AACCCCCTTTTAGGGGTTCTTAAAGCCACCCGCTTTGCGGGTGCGATATTTACTGAAATATAGCAAAAAAAGAAGGAGGCTTTATCGATGAGGGCGTCTTTTGTTCTTACGCCGGCTGAATCTAAAAGACTTATAGCTAAAGCAATTGTAATCAAAAATGAGATTAAAAAAGCAATGGAAAGTGCATATATCATTCTATGTGAAGGCTCAACAAATGTGATGATAGCACAGGAATTATTTGGTCTGGATGTTGCCTGTGAAAATTTTACTTGTGGTATGAGTGCCAAAAAAATCCTCTGTATTTCTGAATTGGAAACAAGGTCAACTTTCCCATTGGTAGCCTATAAAGGAAAAATTATTGACATACCCTTCGAAAAAGCAATCGAAGATTTTCATCTTGATACGATAATTATCAAAAGTGGCAATGCGATAGATCATGAAGGCTTAATTGGAGTGATTGTAGCAGGTTATGACGGAGGGGTGATTGCTCAATTAATGGGACATTCTGTTTCACAAGGAGTAAAGATAATCTGTCCGATTGGATTAGAAAAAACAGTTTTATCTGTTAGGGAAGCTGCGAAACATACTGGTGGGAAACGTTTTGATTATTCTATGGGAGCAGATTATGGTTTATTTATTGTGCCAAATGCCGATGTGGTAACCGAGTTAGAAGCAATAAAAATTATTAGCGGAGCAAATGCTTTTCATGTAGCTTCTGGAGGTATTGATGGTTCAGAAGGAGCAATAGTTCTTAGTTGTGAAGGGTCACCCGAAGCAGTGAATAAAACAATAAAGATTATAGAGAGTATCAAAGGTGAGCCCGCACAGAAAACAATACGCCAAGATTGTAGAAACTGTAAATATGTTAATTGCATTTATCATGGGAAAGAAAAGGCAGAATTACCAAAATGGATGAGCTAAACCACCCGCTATATGGGTGCGATATTTACTTGAAATTAAAGGGGCATTAATTTTAATTGGATTTAGAGAATAATTCAAAAAGTAAAAATACTGTTATTGCTATTATACCAGCTTATAATGAAGAAAAGAATATCAGAAAAGTTATTCAGGAATGCCAAAAATATGTCCATTATATTATTGTTGTAGATGATGGCTCCGAAGATAATACCTTAGAAGTTGCTAAAAACCTGAATGTGATAATTGTTCGAAATAAACAAAACAGTGGAAAAACTGAAGCATTAAAGAAAGGATTTAGCAGAGGGTTAAAAGAAGATGCTGAGATCTTTGTATTATTGGATGCTGATGGACAGCATAATCCTTCAGAGATTCCTCAATTTTTAGAAAAGATTCAGCAAGGTTTTGACCTAGTTGTCGGAGCAAGAAGATTTAATAATAAAGTAATGCCGAGAATCAGGATTATAGCTAATTCTATATCTTCTTTCCTGGTATCCCTCGTTTGTGGGTTTAATGTTGAAGATAGTCAATCAGGGTATCGAGCAATTCGGAAAGATCTACTAAAAAGTATTACTCTTACTTCAAGTCAATTCCAAATAGATACCGAGACGATCATCAAAGCAGTTAAATGTGGTTTTAAAGTTGGATTCATTCCGATTGAAACCATTTATAGAACTGAAGCTAAAAGTACAATTAATCAGTTTATTGATCCGCTTAAATTTATTATTTTATTGATAAAACTGGTTTTTTGGAAGTGCAATTCAAGTGAATAATAATTTCAAAAAAATGAAGAGTATATTCTGGAGAACACACAGTTTTATTTAACCACAAAGCAAAGCTTGCTAACTGAAATATCTTTTACCTGAAATCCGTCCCGTGCGATAGTTACTTGAATTTTATTAATAAAAGCTGTTATAGTAAGATGATAAATTCGGAAATGGAATTTACATCATTGAGCTCTTTTGGGATGCGAGAATAATAAATACTAATGGATAATCAAAAAAAGGATATTGAAGTGGTAGCAGAAAATCAAAAGAATAAAAGAAAAAAAATCAACACCCCTCTCTGGTGGCATGGTTTTATAGGCTTTATAGGATTTATGGGTTTCCAGGGATTTACCCAGGATAACCCCTTTACTCTGCTATTTTTTTCTTTCTTTTCATTTTTTGCCTATTTTAAATATTTAAAAAGGGAATTGGAATATTTGGGTTTGCTGGGATTTGTTGGATTATTTGTTGCTTTAATGGGAATTTTTGGATTTATTCAGATTTAGATGGATACGATATTTACTTTGTGTTTAAGGAAATAGGTCAAAGCTGACCGTGAACCATTATAGTTATTAAATAAAAAATTTAAGGTGAATCAAACAATACATGTATCATTATAAAGAAGTTAAAAAGCCCAATCGCTTATTGGGGAAAGCCTTATTAGCACTATGTAAAAAATATTTGTATAGCAAAGCTGATATCTGCTTAGAAGAAAATGATACCAAAGAATTAAAGGCACCTTTTCTAATTCTGGGAAACCATGTTACTTATTGGGATCCATTCCTCGTCAATATATTTATTGATGAGCCTATGTGTTATATTGCCGCTGCGGTTTATTTTAGGAATCCTTTATTGCGTTTTTTCCTCAACTCCGCCGGTTCAATACCTAAAAAGAAATTCATGACACATTATTCACCCATCAAAAGGATTTTTAAAGCTAAAGAGAATGGAAGAATTTTAGGCATTTTTCCGGAAGGTGAGAGAAAATGGGATGGCACTACAGATGAGATGACTTTTAAATCTACAGCAAGGTTAATTAAAAAATTAGAAGTCGCAGTTGTAACAGTAAAAATAAAAGGTGGTTACCTGGCTTATCCTCGCTGGGCAAAGGCACCCAGAAAAGGTAAAATCAATTTAGCTTATAAACTTTGTCTTTCCAAAAAAGAGATTCAGGAATTATCCGTAGGTCAAATTGAAGACAGAATCAGGGAGCAATTATCATATGATGAGGTTGCTTATCAACAAAAGAGTCAGAATAAATATATAGGGAGAAATTTAGCAGAAAGTTTAGAGCATTTTTTATTCGCCTGTCCAAATTGTCAATCATTTAATACCCTTTCTTCCCAGAACAATGAACTGCATTGCAGTCAATGTAATTACGGGATTATTTATAATGAGTTCGGTTTTTTAGAAAGTTTACAGGAAAAATTATATTTTGATAATCTCAGAGATTGGAATAGATGGCAAAATGGTTATTTAAAAGACTTGATTAGCAAAAGAATTAAAAGAAAAGATATTAAATCTATTATAAAAGATAATTTTGTGGATATACTAGAGGGTAGTTTTAACAAACCTTTTAATATTATTGGACAGGGAAGTCTATCTCTGGGTAAAGAGGGACTGGATTATATTCTTCTTGAAGAGAAGAAATATCGGTTTGAATTAAAGCAAATTACCGGACTCAATGTTCAATTCCATGCAGTATTAGAATTTAATTATAAACAGAATATATACCGTTTTAAATTTCATGATAAACATATCTCTGCCTATAAATGGGTACAGGCAATTCATTGTGTCAGGGAAGAGATGAGACAAAGCAATTCCAAAGCTTGACAGAAATATTTTTTCTTTATATTATTTTTAAATAAATCAATTAACAAATAAAGAGAAAAGTAGAAATATTTTGAAGGTTTAGAGAGCATGATCAAAAGCTGAAAGATTATGTCCATGAGAATATTTCCAACCCACTCTTTTGCTAATTTGTGTACAAACACAATCGGGTTTTCTACCCGCTATCCAAGAGAGATATTAATTAAACTATGTTTTGATTCGTACTTGAATTTTTTAATTTATATTAAATAGAGTGGTATAACGATGCAACTTTTTCGTCTCTATTTAGAAGAGATGAGAAAGTTGCTTTTTTGTATAAATGGTCAAAAAGGAGATAAAATATGGTTGAAATGAAACAATTCAAGGAAGCTAAACGTATTGTTATAAAAATTGGCACCTCAACGATTATGAAAAATAATAAGGAAATCAATATATCTACCTTAGAAAAAATAACAGCAATTATTGCCTCTTTGCATCAGCAAAAAAAAGAAATTGCAATTGTTTCTTCCGGTGCTATCGGGGTAGGTTCAAGTAGGATGGCTTTAACAAGGAAGCCGGAAAGGTTGGAAGACAAACAAGCTACAGCGGCTATTGGACAAGGATTTTTGATGCATTTATATGAAGAGCTTTTTTCCAAATATAATATTTCCGTAGGTCAGGTGCTTTTAACACGACGTGATTGTGAGGACAATATTCAAAGGTATAATACCAAAAACACCTTTAATGCACTTTTTAGGTTTAAGGCTATTCCTATTGTCAATGAGAATGACACTATCGCTGTTGAAGAAATTGTCTATGGAGACAATGACACACTTTCAGCAGTTGTTTCGGTTCTCATAAAGGCTGATTTATTGATAATGCTTTCTGATACTGATGGCTTATATAGTGATGATCCCCGGAAGAATAAGAAAGCAAATAAAATATCATTTATTGAAGATATCAGTGCAAATATTGAATCTTTTGCCTGTGGTGCCGGCAGTGCTTTTGGAACCGGTGGAATGAGAACAAAAATATCGGCAGCAAAGCTGGCAACTGAGCACGGAATAAATGTAGCTATCTTCCATGGCGAGAAACCCCAGGGAATATTGGATCTTATTGAAGGGAAAAATAGGGGTACAATATTTTTAAAGAGAAAGGATAATATTAATGGATAGGTTAAAAGAAATTTGTAAAAAGGCCAAATTGGCTTCTCAGATAATTGCTGATTGTTCCACAGAAAAAAAAGATACTGCTTTAAAAAGGATTGCTGAAAAGTTGAGAAAGCAGAAAAATTATATCATAGAAAAAAATAAGATTGATCTTCAAATTGCCAAAGAAAGAAAAAAAACAGAAGCCTTTATCGATCGTCTGACTCTTAACCCGGAGAGAATTGAATCAATATCCCAGGGAGTGATATCTGTTGCACAATTACCTGATCCGGTAGGAGAGATAGAAAATATGTCCAAAAGACCCAATGGGCTATATATTGGCAAAAAGAGGGTACCCTTAGGAGTTATCGGTATCATTTATGAATCCAGACCTAACGTTACTGTTGATGCATCTGTGCTTTGTTTTAAAACAGGGAATGCCATTGTTTTACGTGGTGGAAGTGAGGCTATTAATTCCAACAAGGCTTTGGTGAAAGTATTAAGAGAGAGCTTACAAGATTGCGGTATTTCCCCGGAAGCAATTCAGTTGGTTGACAATACTGAAAGAAGCAGTGTCATGGAGATGATGAAGATGAGAGATTATATCGATATCCTCATTCCCAGAGGTGGAAAATCCCTAATTAGAGCGGTAGTGGAAAATTCTTCTATACCGGTGATTGAAACGGGAGAAGGAAATTGCCATATTTATATTGACAAATATGCTGATAAAAAAATGGCTGAAGATATCATTGTCAATGCCAAGACAAGTAGACCAGCGGTTTGTAATGCAGCAGAGAGTTTATTGATTGCCAAAGAAGTAGATCCCGAGATGTTATCTGGTATATTACACAAACTACTGGAGTTGGGCGTTGAAATAAGAGGTTGTCCCGAAGTAAAAAAAATATTTCCCTCTTGTAAAATTGCTAGTGAGGAAGATTGGTATACTGAGTACCTGGATTATATTATTGCTGTGAAAATAGTAGCAGATATAGATGAAGCTATCTCTCATATCAATTATTATGGAACACATCATTCAGAGGTAATTGTCACAAATAATTATCAAAATGCTCAAAAATTTTTAGAAAAAATAGATTCTGCAGCAGTTTTTGTAAATGCTTCCATCCGTTTTACAGATGGATATGAATTTGGTATGGGCGCCGAAATTGGAATTAGTACTCAAAAATTACATGCCAGAGGGCCGATGGGTTTAAAAGAGTTAACTACTTATAAGTATATTATTTATGGAAATGGGCAGATTCGCTAATTACGTAAATTGCCTTAATTGATAGCAAGAAATAGAGTTATGTTACTTGGAAATATTCAGTCAAATATAAGAAAGAGTATAGCATAAATTAACCAGGAAAAAGGTACACCTCTTTTAGAGGTTCTTAAAGCCACCCGCTATGTGGGTGCGATGTTTGCTTGATCTGATAATGAAAAGGAAATAAGTTAAAGATATGACCAATAATATTTTATTTTTATTACTAAAAAAGAAAAATACAATAACTATTTCATTTTTACTTTTTTTATTTACTATCTTTGCTTTGCTACTTGTTTTTTCCTTTTCGATGCCAGTAAATGGGAAAAATAGTAGCATTAGAAGCATTAATAATATAATACTGAAGATAAATTCAAGAATAACCGTAGATATAAATGAAATTACTAAGTCAATAATTTCATTAAACGGACCTGTGGATATTAAAGGTAGGGTTGATGGGAATGTTATTTCAGTAGGTAAATCGGTTTACGTGCAGGGTGTTGTAGAAAATAATGTTATTGTTTTGGGAGGGGATATAATTTTAACCGAAGGCAGTGCTATTAGGAAGAATGCAGTTACCTTTGGTGGTAACATTCTCCAAAGTCATGGAGCTATGATTGGTGGAAAAGGGCAAGAAATTAATTTTCTTTCCCATTGGAATTTTTCGGGATTCCTCAAAAGTTTTTCTTATTTAATACAATATCCTAAATTTTATTTCAATTTTCCATTGCCTGTAAATTTTCTTCTTTTTCGTATTATATTTATTATGGCTATAACTGCCCTGATTGTTGTATTATTACCAAAACAGATAATTTCTGTGGCTAATGCAATCCAGCAACAACTATGGAAAAATCTGATTATTGCTTTCTTAGCTGTAATTAGTATTTTTCCTTTTGCACTCTTTTTAGGAGTTACCATTGTAGGGATAACTGTCATTCCTCTTATCATGCTATTATTCATGCTGGCAGGATTTATTGGGGGAATAGCCGTTAATTATATAGTGGGTTATCACATGTTAGGTGTATTCAATCTCGAAAATCCAGCAATGATATGGTGTGTTTTTTCTGGATTAATTATTTTAGAGTTACTTAAAACGATCCCGTTATCAGCTATAATTGTTTCCCCATTTTTCTATCTTTTGGGTTTAGGCAGTGTTATTTATACTATTTTTGGTACAAGGTAAATGTGATATTATTCACAATAATATTCATAATCTTATTGACAATTATTCTTAAATTAGATACCATATTACCGGATTATAATTTGTTTGCAAGTAGAATTTAGCTAAAAACTAAGCTGAAAAACATGATATGTAAATCCATGATCATAAAATTAAATAACATCTCAACAATAAAACAAGTTAGGATTTTCTTGAGTAATCCAAACAACTACTTAAAAAAAAAGGCCAAAATATTTTTTCTAATAAATACAACTAACATGTCCTCACATTTTTTTTCATTCATTTGTACCAACTTTAAGCAATCCCTGGTAAACATCTTTTTTATTTCTGGGGGGTTATTTAGTAAATGCCGGAATTCTTTCGAAAGATTTTGTTTTATAATACAATTTAAGAGTAATTTTGTTAAAATTATTTAAATAAAAGGAGGAAAATTATAGTATGAGAAAAAATTTAGCATTATTAAGTATTTTAGTATTATTTGTGTTTTTATGTGTTGCGCTGATGATTAATGCCAAGATAACCGGAGATGAACCGGTAAAAGCAGGACAACCACTGTTAATTACCAATGCCGGGCAGGGACCTGGCGGGAAGATGGCACGACTTCTGGTTATGCGTTCCCAGGCCGTAGAAGAATGGGATTATAACGCCGAACCGGAACCAGAAGATATTGAAGGAAAGGGCTATAAAACAATGTTGGTGGTTATTGGATCCTCATCTAAAGGACTGGGAGCCTCCGGTATTACAATTGATGATGAAATAGAACGGCTTAACAGAATGATCGAAAAGGCCAAAGAGCTGGATATTCAGATTATTGCCGCTCAGATTGAAGGAAAAGCCAGACGTGACAGAGAGGGAGGGCCCAATGAAAGGTCAATAGAGGCTATTGCTCCTTATGCAGATTATATTATTGTGAAAGAGGATGCTGATTTTGACGGCAAATTTACTAAAATTGCCGAAGAAAATAAAGTACCGATGACTGTCATTGAAGATTCAGTTGAACTTACCGAAGTAGTTAAAGCAATGTACTCTGATTCAGAAACGGAAATCTGCGAATAATAATTTCCAGTTGCATTAAATTAATTGTTATTAGGAGGAAATGATGTATCAACAAACGATAATCACTTTATTGGTAATGATAATTGCCTATGCCCTTAGCCTCTGGAAATTAAAATCAGCAGAAATTTCCATGGTTATAGCTGCCGTAGCCGGGGCCGTTGCCGCCGGCTTCGGCTTTC
>CAZPII010000066.1:0-8143 GCA_964586485.1 uncultured Atribacterota bacterium
ATAGATAATTCTCCTTGACCATATCAAAATCTTCACGGTAATCCGGGATTACTGAACTGGCAGGGGGTAAATCTATTTCCAGAAAATTAACCCGCTGTCCATTTTTGCTGATAGAGAAATCCAGATGGGGACCGGTGGCCAAACCGGTTGCACCAACATACCCGATAATTTCTCCCTGTTCTATCCTTTGACCAACATGTAATCCGGAGGCAAATTTTGATAAATGACCATAGCCGGTTTCGTATCCGTTGGGATGTCTGATCTCGACATAATTACCGTAACCTCCCTGATCATAATATCTGGAGATAACAGTGCCGGCACCAATTGATACCACCGGGGTTCCAGTGGGTGCAGCGTAATCGATAGCAAGATGTGGACGCCAGATTCTCAAGATAGGATGAAACCTGCTTTCTGTGTAATGGGAACTGATATATTTATAATCCAGCGGCGCCTTTAAAAAGGCTTTCCTTAAACACCGGCCATTCTCGTCATAATAATTGTCATTCCCATCAGGATCTTCGAAAAGAATTGCTGTATGTGTGCTTAGCATTTCTCCTTCGTATACTGCTGCCAGGATGTCTCCCCAGCGATAAAAATCCCCCCGGTATAGTTTTTCAACTAATATTTTAAAAGTATCTCCGGGTTGGCATTCAGTTAAGAAATCAATATCCCAGGCAAAAATTTCAGCTAGCTGAACTGCCAGTTGACCCGAATTAGAATAATCAAGCATAGCCTGGTAGAGAGAACTGTCAATCTCACCCTCTAAACAGATAATTTCCCGAAAAATCTCATCCTTGCTTATTTCAATATTGCCCATTTCATTCCCGGGGATTTTGATATGGTAAACATCAAGCTGGTTAGGCTGATAATCAAATTGCACAATCTCTCCTTCTGCATTGTAATAGACAGAAAATTTAGTGCCTTCGTTCAAGCGACTTATATCTACTGCAGAGTAGACTTTTTCCTGCAGGCGTAAAATTTCTGTAGGAGAAATTCCGTTTTTTACCAGATACTGATAGAGGGTTTCTCCATAATTTAATTTTCCGGAAACTGTTTTAATATCTTCATATTCCTTTTGGTATTTCAGATTTAATTCTTTTTCGATAAGTTGTTCTTCGTTCTGCAAAGCCAAACGGTCAAGCTCGTCCTTGATTTCCTCTAAGCCCTGTACAGTATTTTCCTCAAGACAGTCTTCGGCTAAGTTTACTTCTGAAAGTATTTTTGTTTCTGAATTAGAATGAGGTGCTTCTTTATTTTTCTCCCCTGATTTCTCTTCTAATCCCAATGACAGAAAGGGTAAATTAAAAAACATGTTAATTCCCACCAGAATTAAAAGTGAAAACATAACCCCTAACAAGCCTATTTTAACCGGTGATTTTATCTTTTTTATTTTTGTGTTTTTCTTCCTTTTTTTACTGGCATCGTGTTTACAGAAAGTGCTATATCGTTTGATGGACAATGTTCACTCCTTGCCTGTTAAACTAAACTTATATTGTTATCTTAGTATTATAATATAAAATTAACCTTTAGTGCTACTAAATTTAAGAAAATTATCAACTATTTATTTTCTATCAAAATAATTCAACAAGATTTTATTATTTGTATTTATATTTATTATATTTATTTTGTTCTTTTATATCGTAAAAAGCATTAAGAAAATAACGGTCAGTCATGGAAGCCAGATAATCAACAACCACTTCTTCAGGAGAATAATCCTGTAAATATTTTCTCCCCTGATCATTTCCGCGATTAAATATCCATTCTCGGAATACAATTGACTCGGTTTCCCCTTTTTTAATAGCATTTACAAAATGTTCAAATAAACAAAAGAAGGCGCTTCTGATCTTTTCTCTTTCCTTTTTTAATTCCCGGTTTTCGTAAATGTGTTGCAGATTAAAAGTTTTTAGTTGAAACACACAATCAGCAATATGTTGTGAATATCTGATTTCATTCATTCCATAGGATTGCTCAATAACATCATGAACCAGGGTATTTATTATTTTACTGTTGTTCTCTCCCAGTATGTTTCTGACTTTTAACGGTAAATTATCTTTTTTAATCAAACCTACACGCACGGCATCTTCATAATCCTGTCCTATATAGGAAATCGAATCGGTAATCCTAACCAGACAGCCTTCTAATGTACAGGGAAAAATAATCACCTTTTCGCCTTTTTGTTTTCGTTTTATATATTCTCGGATATTCTCTTCTGTCTTTCCCGAATCTGGTTTTACTGCAATTTCATTTACTTCTCCGTCATGGGATATAATTCCGTCTCTAGCCTGAAAGGTCAGATTCATCCCCCGATTGGCATCAGAAAGTTGGTCGACCACTCTTAAACTATGCAAATTATGAAAAAATAGGTTCAGTTTATATTGTCTGCATATCTCCTGTAAAAACCTCTCTCCGTCATGACCAAACGGAGCGTGTCCTAAATCATGACCGAGAGCAATAGCCTCAATCAAATCCATGTTGAGTTTTAAGACCTTTCCAATCGAACGGGCAATCTGGGATACTTGTAGTGTATGAATACTACGATTTGCCAGCTGTTCATCAAAACTGGCAGCATTATAAATCACCTGAGTTTTTCCGATATAGCGCCGGAATGAACCTGAGTATAAAATATGGTCGCGATCCCGGGAAAATGGACCTCTTAATGGATGAGAAATAGGTATTTTTCTCCGAGCTTCAGCATTCCTGGTAGCAAAAAGGGATAAACTCTGGTCCTCTGCAGCAAGAATTTCTTTTTGGAATTGTTTCTCATTTATTGACAGAGACAATTGTACCTCCTTCATATTTATTAAAATTTCTATCTATTATTCTACCCAAGCACAGTCAGAACCGCAACTTGAGAAAACGTAATCCTATTTTAGAAATATAGCTAGTGGGCAATCCTGGCAATTTGGATTTTTACGTTTACAATATTTTTTACCCACCATTACAATTTGAGCATGAAATTCATTGTATATAAGCTGATCCTGAGGTAAATGCTTCATAAAATAATCTTGGATCTGCTGGTAATTATCTTTGGGAGAAACATATTTATGCCGCTGAAATATTCTGCGTGTATAGGCATCAACAACGAAGACAGGTTTTTCTCCGGCATATAACAATATACTATCTGCCGTTTCCGGACCAATACCGTTAACCTGTAATAATTCTAATCTTAAGGTACGCCAGTCCCGGTTAAACATTTTTTCCGTCGAACCATTATATTTTTGGTAGAAAAAACTTATAAAATTTTTTAGCCTCCTGGCTTTCAGGTTAAAATATCCACAGGATTTAATTAATTGAGCTAAATATTTCTCATCAATAAAATAGAGGGTTCCCACATTAAGCAACTCTTCTTTTTTTATCTTTTCGATAGCCTTAGTGACATTCTGCCAATTGGTATTCTGGGTTAGTATTGCTCCCACCATAATTTCCAGATTTGAATCTCCCGGCCACCAATACAAAGGTCCAAAAGACTTGGCAAGACATTGAAATATGGTCATTAATTCTTTAGTAGTATCTTTTTTATCAGCCATTTTCTCCAATACTATATATACTAATACGCTGCTCTATGATGATTTCAAAAAATCAAACTGCTGAACATTTTCTAAAAAACACACCAGTAATTGAATACTTGCTTCAATATCATCATTATGACACATTTCTACCACGGAATGAATATAACGAGATGGGACTGAAATACCACCGGTAATTACTCCACAACGGCTTTTCTGTATGGAACCGGCATCTGTACCGCCTCTTTCCATTATATCAATCTGATAGCTAATTTTATTCTTTTCAGCCAGTTCTTTCAAAAATTTATATAAGGCCTGATGAGCAATCATGGATGAATTCATCACCGCAATAGCTGTACCCTTACCAAGCGCACAGCCCTTTTCTTCCTCCTTGATACCGGGAGTGTCCATAGCTATGGTAACATCCACAGCAATACCAATGTCAGGTTCTATGGCATAAGAGGAAGTAGTTGCTCCTCTTAAACCAACCTCTTCTTGAGAAGTTGCCACTGCATAAATATCTGCCTGATGATTCTTGACCCTGCTGATTGCTTCCAGGATAACATACACACCTACGCGGTTATCTAAAGCTAGAGAGGTTACTACCTTGTCATTGAGCTGAACAAAATCTCTGTCAAAAGTAATAAAATCACCTGGTTGGATTAATTTTTCCACATCTTTTTTATCCAGGCCAACATCAATATAAAATTCCTTAATATCGGGTGCCTTCTTCTTTTCTGCTTCCTCCATAACATGAATGGGTTTGGAACCAATAACACCGATAAGGTCTTTTTTACCATGAACAATAACACGCTGAGCAACCAGAGTTTTGGGATCAAATCCTCCTATTCTGGCAAACCGTATAAATCCTTTCTGATCAATAGATTTGACCAGAAATCCAATTTGGTCCATATGGGCTGCCAGCATTATTTTCATTTTTTTGCTATCCCTTTCTTGAAGGGTGGCTTTCTTCAAAGCAATAACGTTTCCCATTCTGTCTATCTCAACCTTATCGCAAGAATTTTCCAATTCTTCTTTGATAACAGCTGTTACCCGGCTTTCATACCCAGCTATACCGGGAGTCTCACAAAGTTTTTTCAGTAACTGCATAATTTTATCTCCTTCCTATCTCTTACCAATACTTTTTGTTACTTTAGCATGAAATTCATTTAAAAAATCAAATTTTTTTACCTTTATTAGTAAAAAAACTTATTGTTCTTTTTCTTCTTCTCGGCCTTCCATTTGAAAAGACTGCTTTAACTTTACTAAAGCCTTTTTGGGATCTTCTACAAAAATTTTGGAACCACTCAGAATATCTACAAAGCCTAATTCATTTTTATAACGGGGAACAATATGTCTGTGTAAGTGTTTAATACTCGCTCCCGCGCTTTCTCCCAGATTATAACCTATATTGAAACCCTGGGGTTTATAATGTTTTTTTAATATCTTCATTGCTACAATTGTTAATCGGTGTATTTCGATTACTTCATCATGGGATAATTCTTCAATATTCTCGATATGACGATTGGGAAAAATCATTAAATGACCGGGATTATAAGGGTACAAATTCAGGGCAACAGTCATAAGGGACGTATGAAAAAGTTCGGAATCAACTACTTTCTTATCATGAGCTACAATGGCACATAAAATACAATTTACCTGAGGCCGCTTACCTCTGACATAATCTACTTTAGAAGGAATAAACAAGTGTTTCTTCAAAGATTATCTCCTCATTTTTGGTTTATTTCTATTAAGCTCCGTATTTATTCAATTTAAGTGCATTTGCAAGCATGAGCTGCATTGCCTCTTTGGCAGGAAATCGCCCTAATCCTCCTTTGACACACTCATTTTCGTTGAAATGTTTAACTTTATCCACCCGGATATAGTCCGAATAAAGTAAAAATGGATTTGGGTGCCAGCTGTGTGCAGCCAGGGCTGCAGGAGTTGAGTGATCTCCGGTTATAACTAAAACATCAGGGTTTAGCTTTATCAAACTGGGAATATTTTGATCTAATTCTTCGATAACTTTGACTTTGGCATCATAATTGCCATCCTCACCATAACTGTCTGTCTTTTTTATATGAACATAAAAGAAATCATATTGTTGATATTGTTCTTTTAAAGTAGTAAATTCCTCAGCTATGGTTTCCCCTGTTTTTACTACATCCATTCCCACCAGTTTAGCTAAACCTCGATACATAGGATATGCGGCAATAGCAACCGGTTTTAATTTAAATAATTCACTCATCAAAGGCAGTCCCGGATGTTTGGCAATGCCACGTAAAAGGACGGTATTGGCAGGATGTTGATCTTTAAGAACTTCTCGGGCTTTCTTAATAAATTTATTTACAATCCTGACACTATCTTCGCTTTCCGGTTTTAAGGCCTGAGCATATTTCATTTTTTTACCTGTAACTTGAGGATCAGCATCAGATATTCCATCCTGCAATCCTTTTCCCCGAAATACCACCACAAAGCGATGTTCTTTGCCTGGCTTTATAATCACTTTTATTCCATCTATTTCAGTAATTTTTTCCTGTAACAGGGTACAGATTCTTTTATTTGTTTCGGTAGGGATTCTCCCTGCCCGTCGGTCAGTAATCACATCATTTTCATTAATAGTAGCAAAATTTCCGCGACAGGCCAGGTCTTCTTTGGTCAGTTCAATATCTATGCCCAGTGCCTCTAAAACACCTCTACCTATTTGACATTTAATAGGATCATACCCGAATAAAGAGAGATGAGCAGGTCCGCTTCCTGGTGTGATACCAGGGGAAATAGGATCTGTTAAACCACAGATAGAACGGGTAGCCAATTGATCCAAATTAGGAGTATTGGCATATTCCAGGGCTGTTTTCCCTTCTTTAGAAGGAAGGTCTCCAATTCCATCTACTACCAATAGTACAATTTTTTTTTCTGAATAAACCGTTAATTCCTTCATTATATCTTCATTAATCATTTTTCTCTCCTCTCTGCTATTAAACGTATCATTTGTTTTAATCTTTCTTTAAGAAAGGTATTTCTTTTTACGGTTCTGTTATTTTTAATGGCAATCCAAAGGGCTTTGTTCATTCCTACTATAATAACCAATTTTCTGGCTCTGGTAATCGCAGTATACAATAGATTCCGTTGGAGTAAAAGAAAATGTTGTGTCAGCATGGGGATAATAACTACCGGATATTCACTTCCCTGACTTTTGTGAACAGTGATAGCATAAGCCAAAACCAGTTCATTTAACTCGGAAAAATCATATTCTATAATTCTATGATAAAAAAGAATTCTTATTACCTGTTCTTCATAGTCAATCTCCTTGATGTTTCCGATATCACCATTGAATACCTCTTTATCATAATTATTGCGGATCTGCATAACTTTATCATTTATTTTGTATTCCTGATGACCATGCTTTACCCCTTTCCCGGCGGGATTCAGGGCATTTCTCATTAATTGATTCAGCTGGTCTGCACCGACAGCCCCTTTGTACATGGGAGTTAAAATTTGTATATCCCTAACCGGATTAATAGGATAACTATGAGGTAAACGTGTAGTACAAAGATGAACAATCTTTTCAGCAGCTCTTTCCGGGTCATCTTCTTTTAGAAAGTAAAAATCCCTTTCCTGCTTACCGCTTAAAATGGGATATTTACCTTGATTCACCCTGTGAGCATTTACAACAATCAAACTTTTTTCCTTTTGCCTGAAAATATGTGTTAACCTTATAACCGGAATAACTTCCGAATCAATCATATCCCGTAACAAGTTTCCCGGGCCAACAGATGGTAATTGATCGATATCCCCAATTAGAATTAAGAAAGTATCTTCCGTAACAGCCCTTAACAGATTGTTCATTAAAATAATATCTATCATTGAAACCTCATCAAGAATAATCACATTTGCCCTGATGGGATTTTTTTCATTTTTCGTAAAACCCTTTTGTCTGGGATTATAAGCCAACAAGCGATGAATAGTTTTGGCTGTTCTACCGGTAGCCTCACTTAATTTTTTAGCCGCTCTACCGGTTGGGGCTGCCAGAACAATCTTGAGCCCCAAATCTTCAAATAATTCTATCAACCCAACAGTTGTGGTTGTTTTCCCGGTACCCGGTCCGCCTGTTAGAATCAAAACACGGTGGAGTAGAACTTCCCGTATAGCCTGTTTTTGCTCCCTGGCAAAACGGATATGGTATTTCTTCTCTAATTGTCCTATCTTTTGGTCAATATTGATCTGGGTTAACTGTTGGGGAAATCGGATTAAAGTAGCTAGCTTTTCACTTACCTCTTTCTCGGCATAAAAATAATTAGGCAACCAAATCTGTTTATCCTGAATAATAATTTCCTTGTTATTGTTTAAAACGGTGCATTCTTTTTCTACCTGTTCTTCTCCGATGCCCAATAACTCGGCGGTCATTTTTGTTAAAGATTCCTGATAAACAAAACAATGTCCCTGGCCGGCATTTTCATTCAAACAATATTTAATTCCCGCTCTGACGCGTGCCGGGGAATCATTTTTAATTCCTAAATTTTGAGCTATTCTGTCAGCAATCTTAAAACCAATACCAAATATATCATCTACCAGGCAATAGGGATTTTCCTTAAGTTTCTCAATCGCCTTTGTCCCATATTGTTTGAATATTTTTA
>CAZPII010000067.1:0-8143 GCA_964586485.1 uncultured Atribacterota bacterium
TCACATTTATTTTTATTTCTTTTACCTCTACCCCACTAATCCTCGGCAATTCCGCCTTAAGCTTTTCCTGGATAGATTGAGCAGTTTTGGGAATGTTACAGTTCGGTGATACAATAAGCTGTAAGGTTGTTTTTATTCCTCCATTTTTTTGAACCTGAATATCGGGTTTGATTTCCTTTACTCCTTCGATATTTTGTAAAATATTTAAAATAATTTGACTAATTGAAGATGTTGAAATTCTAATCTCGCCTTCATCAGTTGCAACGCTTACTGATGGTAGTTGTTGAGCTATTTGTTGCTTTAACCATATAAGATAAAGTACAATGACAAATAACAGTAAACCCATTGATGCCAATATGATTTGACTAACATAATTAGCATAGATTAAATTGATATTTTGAATAATTGTATGAATAAGGTATTCTTGCTGAATCACACGAAAAGCAACTAAAAAACATTTTAAAGAAAATATTAATAGCAGAATAGCAAAAAGTGTAAAAATCATATTATTAAAAAATTTTTCTTTCATAATAAACAAACCTCACTAACCTAAATTTAAAGGATTTTCTGTTCAGCAACAAACTTAAAAATCCTTTATCTATTAAAATTTATCCAATAAAAGGCTGGAAATTCTGTTCAAATCTTCCTTGCTGTAAAATTCAAAATTTATATTTCCCCGTTTTCCTTTAAATTCAATTTTTACTTTGGTGCCAAATTTTTCGACCATTTTTTTTTCTAATTCAGGAAAATATTGTACCATTTTTCTTTTAGAGGAGATCTTCTTCTCTTTATTTTTTGCCCACTTGTTTACCATCCTTTCCAAATCCCTTACTGACAACCCCTGCTCGATAATTTTTTGGCCAAATTCTTCCTGTATCTGGTTATTGTCTAAGCCTAAAAGAACCTTGGCATGACCAAAGCTAATTTTGCCAGATGCAACCCTATCTTTTAGCCAGTCATCTAAATTAAGAAGGCGAATACTGTTACTAATAAAGGTTCTACTCTTACCGGTCATCTCCGCTAATTCTTGGTGAGTTAATTCAAATTCGTCCATTAATCTTTTGAAAGCATAAGCCTGATCGATAGGATTAAGATCCTCTCTTTGTATGTTTTCTACCAATGCAACCTCAAAAGTCTTAAGGTTATTAAACTGTCGGATAATAACCGGGACCTTCTTAAGACCAATTTCTTTTGCTGCTTTCAGCCTTCTCTCTCCAGCTACAATTTCATATCCCTTGGTTGATTCTCTAACAATAATAGGCTGTATAATGCCATGCACCTTTATAGATTCTTTCAATTCGTCCATCTTTTCTTGATCAAAATCTTGCCTTGGTTGGTAAAGATTGGGCATAAGCTGTTCAACTTCTACTTCAGTTACATAAGAACGGTCCTTAATATGAGATATGGGTATTAGTGATTCCAGTCCTTTCCCTAACCCTTTTTTAGTCATGTGAGATCACCTCCTGGGCTAATTTCTGATAAGCTTTTGCTCCTTTAGATTTTGCTTCATAAATTGCAATGGGCTGACCATAACTAGGAGCTTCACTTAAACGAACATTACGAGGAATAACAGATTTAAAAATACTGCCATGAAAATGTTTATCAATTTCTACTGCGACTTCCTTAGCTAAATTATTGCGCTTATCGTACATTGTTAACAAAATTCCTTCAATAGATAAATTTGGATTTAGATTTTCTTTCACCAGTGTAATTGTATTTAAAAGCTGCCCAATTCCTTCCAAAGCATAATACTCACATTGTACCGGAATTATCACAGAATGTGCAGCATTAAGGGAATTTAAGGTTAACAAACCCAGAGAAGGTGGAGTGTCAACAATAATAAAATCATATTTATCCTTGATTGGTCGAATTAATTGTTTTAAGCGATTCTCTCTTGAAATATAATTAACTAGCTCTATCTCAGCACCGGCCAATTGCAAGGTAGAAGGCAGTACATCCAAGTTTTTTATCTGGCAGGGAATTACTACATCCTCTATGGGTACCTGGTTAATAAGACTGTCATAAATATTTTTTTCAATTTTGGAGCGTTCCACACCGATACCGCTACTAGCGTTCCCCTGGGGATCAATATCAATCAAAAGAACTTTCTTTTGCTCAATAGCCAAAAAAGCACTTAAATTAATAGCAGTTGTTGTTTTGCCAACACCACCTTTTTGATTACTAATAGAAATAATTTTACTCATGCTTGATAAATCCCCTTTATTTTAAAAAACTATGTTCCACGTAGAACATTACACAAGTCTTTTTATCTCTCGTTCTCCGCTAAAACTCTTTAATATTATGAAAGGCATTCTACTTTAGAACTTTATAAAAACTAAAAAATATTTATTATAAATAATTTTTCGAGTTTTTATTTGACCGATCCTGATTTTTAATATCTTCTACCTTTAAAAACTAATTTATTAAGGTATTAAAACTGGTTTAGATTAAATATAATATCATGATTTTATTTCTTATTTAATTAGAAAAAAAGGTAAAGTGATTTTTTTTGGGAAATCAACTTCAAGTAGAGCACTTCTATATTATCAAAATTCTACTAAAAACACAAAGGTCTTTTTAGGGGAATCCCGTTTCTTCTGGGATACTTCTCAGGAGTTGGAGCTATTTTTCGAATGAATAAAATATAACGCATATAATCGGAATAAGGGATTTTAACTAAATTAATATTTTCCAGCTTGCCCCCTAATTTTTCAATAACCTTGTAATTCATATTCAGCTCTTCTTGATAAGAGCTCCCCTTAAAAGCAATCATTGCTCCTTGTATTCTGCAGAGAGGAAGACAATATTCACACAAAACACCCAATGGGGCTACTGCCCGCGACAACACTACATGATAGCATTCTCTATGTTTTGGATTTTTCCCTAAATTTTCAGATCGATCCTTGATAACAGTTGTATTCCTTAATGACAGCGTTTTTACCACTTTATCCAGAAATACCATTTTATTTTTTCTTGCCTCCAACAAAGTCATTCTTCCTTCAGGGAAAATATTCTTAACAGGTATTCCTGGTAATCCGGCACCACTGCCAACATCAATCATTCTTATTTTTTCCTTGGCAAACTCCGTAATTATACCTTTGATTGAATCTATACATGAGACTGAATCCAAAAAATGTTTATCAACGATCTCAAATGTATCGGAAATAGAAGTAAGGTTTATTTTTTTCTGATAGTGTTGGATCATTTTTAAATAAGCGACAAGATTGTCCACGTTTTCTTCTTTTATATTTAGACCTAGTGAAAGAAAGCCAGTTACTATACTCTTCTTTAATTCTTTCTCTAGATCTGAGGATTCAACGTCTTCATCCACAGGTTTTCCACAGATCATTTTAATATCCTTTTTTAGTCTATTCATAAATAATATTTTTATTTTGTCTCACAAAAATATTATAATAGATTATATTTTCTTTAAAAGCCTTATATGTATGGGTTTTCGGATGGTTGCCTAATATTGGTTTTTTTTAAAGAAAAGTTTTATCCTCTATTTAAGTGTTAGAGAAAAAATATTTACTATTTTATCCACAAGTTGTTCACAGTTTAAAAATAAAGATATTTTTTCTAAAAATCTAATCTTTTTATGGCTAAATATTTTTAAAATTTACTATCTTCGCCCTACTTTTTACAAAGCAGATACTCTCTTTGAAAGAAAGGGTATTATTATTTTTACTCTTTTGTCCTCCATCAAAGGTGTTCCCTATCGGATACTTCAGCTATGTTCCACGTGGAACATAGCTGAAGTTAAAGGCATAAACTATCTACCAGCCTTTATTTCCCGATACAAAATTTTGAAAAGACCCGACTAAGTATTTCCTCATCACATGTTTCTCCTGTTATTCTTGCTAGCTGATTAACTATATATTTTAGATCCATCGTAATAAAATCATCCTGGATTCCTTCATCTATATCGGACATAAGTCCAACCAAGCTATCTTTGACTTTAAACAGGGCTTCCTGTTGCCTCTTATTGCTTATAACAAGCCCGTCTTCCGGGACTGTCAGATCAGAAGTTGCAAAATCAACCATCTTTTTCTCCAATAAATCTATTCCTCTATTTTTTTTGATTGACATTTTGATTGATTCTTTTGTTCCAAGCTTGTTATACAATTCTAGCAAATCCATCTTCCGGGGTAAGTCATTTTTATTTTCAATAACGATCATTTTTATATTACGATTAACGAATGTTTTTATTCTATTAATTAGGGTAATATCCTGTTGATCGAGGGCCTCACTAGTGTCAAACATTACAATAAACAGTTGGGCATATTCCATAGAACTACTTACCCTCTTTAAACTAATTTGCTCGACAATATTTTCCGGATTTTTCATTCCCGCAGTATCAATAACGTTGAAATGAAAACCATTTATATTTATTGTTTCTTCAATTGTATCCCTGGTTGTGCCTGGCAAAGAAGTTACAATAGAACGATTCTTTTTTAATAATGCATTAAATAGGCTTGATTTTCCTACATTGGTCTTTCCAAGAATGATACAATGAATTCCTTCTTTGATAATTTTCCCATAGTGAATTGTATCTAATAGAAGCTTAACTTCTGCTAAGCTTTTCTTTAGCGTATTTTTAATTTCCTTTTTGTCAATTTCTTTAATTCCCTGGTCCGGGAAATCTATTGGAGCTTCTATTTTTGTATTCAAATCAATTATCTTCTCATTTAAATGGGTAATTTTTTCTTTAAGCCCGCCAGAAAGTTGATACAAAGATGATTTCAAGCTTCTATCGTTATTTGATTGTATAATATCAATGATTGCTTCTGCCTGGCTTAAATCAATCCTACCATTTAGAAAAGCCAACTTGGTAAACTCTCCTGGTTCAGCAATTCGTGCTCCATTGCACATTACAGTTTCTAAAACTTTTCTCACAACTAACAATCCGCCATGACAATTAATTTCCACAATATCCTGTTTAGTATAAGTTTTGGGTTTACGCATGACAGATAGTATTACTTCATCAATCAACTTTTCATCTTCAGGATGAACAATTGTTCCATAATATTGATGGTGTGTGAGGAATTCTTGTGAGCTTTTCTTTGTTATTCCTTTATGTCTAAAGATCTTGCTGGCAATGGAAATGGAAGAAGGACCACTTATACGAACAATACCAATACCACCAAGGCCCAAGGGGGTTGAAATTGCGGCAATGGTCTCCTCTTCATCTTTTGTTTTATAAAATCTATTACCATACATTTAATTTCTCCGGTTGCAAATATCATTTAAACTTTTCAAGAAAATTACTTGTTAGCTAATTAATATTAATATTTAATATATAATCAAATGGTATTAAAAAATAAAAAACATAACAATATTAGATAGAAAATTGTCGTCTATATTTTAATATGTTTTCTATCAATGTTATGCTGTTCTATTAAATGTTCTGGGTGCTGTATTTAATTTTAATTTGGTCTAATATATTTATTTCTATGTATTACTGATTACTTATCTTCTTGGTCTTGGTTAAAATTGTGGGTATCAGAAATTTGCTCTGGAGTGACAATAATTCTACGATATGGTTCTTTCCCTTCACTATATGTGTTTACTTCCGGATCCTCTTTTAAGGCCATATGGACAAGCCTTCTTTCAGTACTATTCATAAAATATAAGGCAACTGGTTCACCCTTTCTTTTGACAATCTCAGCTTTTTCTCTGGCATATTTTTTTAAAGACTCTTCTCTCCTCTGGCGATATCCATCAATATCTATAACATAAAGTTTCTGTGATTCCCATTCTTTTTTCTTATTAACAATCATATTCACAAGATATTGAATTGCATCTAAGGTATGGCCATGTTTGCCGATAATAATTCCAGGATCTGCCTTACTGATTTCGAGGATAGTACAATTCTGATCAGAGAATGTTTTTTTAATTTCAGCACCCTTAGTAATGCTATCTATAATTCTAGAAAGGGTCTGATATGCTTTTTCGTCCTCTGTAGAAACCCCTGTTTCTTCTTTAAAATCTACCAATTAAATACACACACTTTCTATATAAAATATAATTTACTAATTACTATTCTTTTTGGTCTTGTTGGATTTGCCTTTTTTATTATTTTTCTTGTCCTGTTTAGTAGTGGGATTTTCATATCCAGGTATCCAGGGGATCTCTTCTTCAGTAGTTTCAGTAATTTTGTTTTCCGCTTCTGTTTTTGTTTTTACTTCTTTTTGTGGTTTTTCTTCAGTAATTTTTTCAAGTTCATTTTCATTTTTTTGAGGTTCTTTTTTATTTATTAATAATTGCTGACCTATACCAAACAGTGTGGAAGTGAACCAATATAAACTTAATCCGGAAGGCAAGGTAAAACTGATAAAACCAATCATGATCGGCATAATAGTGGTCATCATTTTTTGAGTGCCAGCAGCAGGATTAGATGATGACGAACTAGCGGTTTGGCTGGCTGCGGGCAGGGGAGGTGTAGTCAGTTTTTGTTGAATATACATGGAACCACCAACTAAAATGGGTAAAATTCCAATACTATAGCCACCTATTACTCCAAACAACTGATCTGGAGCTGCCAGGCCTGCTACAATTCTTTCAATTTCAGCTCCGTTTTCGACTATTTTTTGTGTAACAGTATTAGAAATCCACAAAAAACCACCATCAATAACTTTGGTACCAGGAATGTAATATTCAAATTCCCTTAAAACCTGAAAAAACAATATCAAAATCGGCATCTGCACTATTAAAGGCAAACAACCACCCATAGGATTAACCTTATGTTCCTTATATAACTTCATTAGTTCCTGATTTAATTTTTCCTTATCATTCTTATATTTTCTCTGAATTTCCTGCATTAAGGGTTGAATCCTTTGTGTTTCTCTCATAGAAGTCATCTGCTTCTGCATAAGTGGATACATAAGAACCCTAATTATGATGGTCAATAAAATAATAGCTAACCCGTAATTATGGGTAATACCATATAAAAATTCTAAAATCTGCGCTACTAGGCCAATTAATGAACTCCAAATTGCTCCCAAAATATTGATCTCCTTTTCTGCTTATCATCTATAAATAAAAATTTACATCAAATGGTTAAATGCCTATAACTGTCATTTTAAAGACTTCTTTTTAGGCTATTTATCAGGTACAGGATCATATCCACCTGCATGATAAGGATGGCAGTGTAATATTCTCCTCATAGCAAAATAAATCCCTTTAAAGCACCCGAATCTTTGAATTGCTTGAATAGCATAATCTGAACAACTGGGGTAAAACCGACAGGTTGTGGGCTTAAAGGGAGAAATATATCTTTGATAAAAAACAATTATGACAATTACTATTTTACTCATTTAAACACATTCTATACTATCTATTTTTGTTTATTGTGTTTAGATATATAGCCTTTATTTTATTAAATTTTCTAATTCAGACTCGATCTCTTGAAAAGATGCCCCTATAATTCTTCTTCTAGCCAAAATAATAACATCGTGACCAGAAATGAATTGCTCGCCTTTATTCCGCCAAATCTCTCTTAGTACTCGTTTAATCCTGTTCCTCTGGACCGCATTCCCAATATTCTTTTTTACAATAATTCCGAGTCTGTTTTCTTCCTTTTTTTTGGGCATCATATAAAGTATGATATATTTGCCTGCTTTTTTCTTTCCTGCTGAAAAAACTAACCCAAATTCCTTCTTGTTTTTTAATTTCTGTTTGGTCAAAGTATTTATTTAACCGGAAACAGTTAGCTGTTTCCTTCCTTTTTTTCTTCTCCGTTTCAAAATAAGCCTTCCGCTTCGAGTGCTCATACGATTACGGAAACCATGCACTTTTAATTTTTTACGGGTATTAGGCTGATAAGTACGCTTCATTAGAACTCTTTCTCCTTTTGCATAAAATCTTGTGTCTTTATCCTTATATAATAATATTATTAAATCTACAGAATTTAAAAATAATTTTTGATAATCAAAAATATTTAATAGCAATTATATCTTTGATATTATATCGATGTCAAATAACAAAAATAGTCTATCCTATTTTTATTACTATTGCAAGTTCAAATTACATTCTGAATTAAGATTGGTTTATTTAACCATGAAAAACGCCTTCTAAGAAAGTGGTAATAGTTAAATAAAGGTTTTGCCATAAAAATATCAAGATAAGCCAGATGATCATTTTT
>CAZPII010000068.1:0-8123 GCA_964586485.1 uncultured Atribacterota bacterium
CCAGGTCTCCTTTGTCTAGCACCGTCACAGTTGCTCCCGGTTCGTAGGGAGTTGATGGATCTGACGGAACTGTTCCAGCTGTGTGGCCATTGCCATGATAGGTTACGGTTACTGCTGCTGATGCTGAACCCACTGTAACGGTTGTGGTTGCTGAGACACTTCCACTGGCATTGTTGGCGGTAAGTGTGTAAATAGTGGTGGTTGCTGGATCTACGGCAGTTGTCCCGGTCAAAGCAACGCTGCCAACACCGTTGTCAATGGTAATACTGGTAGCATCTGTAACATTCCAGCTTAGGGTAGAACTTTCTCCTGCGGTAATAGTTGATGGACTTGCTGAAAAGGAATTAATAATGGGATCAGCAGGAGTAACACCGGTACAGCCAGAAATAAATACTAAAACCGTAATTGCCAAAAACAAGCTGAAATTCTTAAAATTATTTATTCTTTTCTTTTTCATTTCCTTAACCTCCCTAAATTTCATATTTTAATTCTTTTTACTCTCTTTTCCACCCGCCCCCTTTTTTCTACTATTTATTACCTTTTAAGTAAACTCCTAAAATATTTTTTAAATTATTCCCTTTAGAATAGCTCTATGACGGGGGATGGTTGTTTGTCACACATTAATCCTTCCGGATTCAATCCACTCTTTAATAATTTCTCTTCTCTTCTCATCCAAAGCTGCCTGTAGTATCTTAGATAATTTACCTTTGGATCTTTCTTTATTCAGCTGGGATTTCCAGAAATAGTCTAATCTGTTTTCTGCTTCCAGGTCAATTTCTTTTTGTTTATCCGGGTTAAGGGAATGATATGTCTGGTCCAGTTTCAAATTTTTAATTTCCTCTTTTAAAAAATCTTTGTATTCAGTTTTGCTTTTTCTTTTAAGACTACTTCTTGTTAAAGTAAAAAAAGAAAATACCAAAAGATTGACTTCAAAATCTATTATTTCAGGTAATACAAGTATCCTGTTTTTATGGGAAGAACAGAAATGTGTAAACACATCTTAAAAATCAAATAAATTATAATAAGATAAATATATTAATCATTGATTTATTTCTGTTGATAAGAATCTATCACCCTTAGATAATTTGCTCTTTCAAAAAGAACAGGTTTAGATACAGATTTTTGGCTAACAGATCCATGAATCTGTTGAATAGATTGGTATTTATGTTCTTCCAACCATTTCTCAGTATCTCTTAACAGTGGTCCCAGATAATCAATTCCTCTCTCAAGTAATGATGAGGTAAGCATGGTCACATTAGCACCTGCCATGACACTCTTGATAATATCTTCAACTGTATGCACACCTCCGGTAATAGCAATATCCGCATTAACCCTTTTAAACAAAATTGCCGTCCATCTGATACGGAGTAACAGTTCCTCAGATGTACTCAGTTTAAGTGTTGGTTCAACGGTCATTTTCTCCGGATCAATATCCGGCTGATAAAATCGATTAAAAAGTACTACTGCAGAAGCCCCTGCTTCGGTTAAAGATTTAACCATATGGGGAATAGAACTAAGATAAGGATGAATTTTTACCGCTACAGGAATAGCGACACTGCTGGTGATCTTATCCACCAGCTTTAGATAAGTTTCTTCTACTTTACGGCCATCCAAATCGGAATCTGTTGGTAAAAAGTAAATATTTAACTCAATGGCATCAGCACCGGCTTCTTCCATATAAATTGCGTTATTAATCCATCCCCCAATCGAAATGCCATTCAGACTACCAATTACCGGTATATCTATTTTGCTTTTAATCTCACTTATAAATTTCATATATTTTTCGGGAGTCAATTTATTTTTAAGAACATCAAAATAGTAATCCAGATACTTGCTATATCCATCTTTTTCATACAATAAAGACTGACTAAATTCTCTCTGGGTTGCCTGTTCTTCAAAAAAGGAAGGTAACACAACTGCTGCCGCTCCATGCTGTTTTAGCAATTGAATTTTTTCCAGGTTCTCTCCCAGGGGAGAAGAAGCAATAACAATAGGATTTTTTAATTTTAAACCTAAGTACTGTACACTTAAGTCAACCATAAACAGTGTCCTCCTTAGAAATAATATTTTAATTTTGTATCTAAATCTGATTCTTATATATCATTTTATTAAATCTTCTGAACGATCAGAAGGAATTCGATAAGTTTCTAATATTTCCTGATGAGTATCTTTGGCTTTGCTGTTATCGAGGATTATTTTTTTATTCCATTTATTTTCCAGGATAATAAATTCATCCTGACAATTTTCAATTTTTTCAACCAGATCATGCATATTCCATATTTTTTCTCCATTTACCTGATCAATTACCCAGTTGTTTATATTCTGATAACCTTGATTTACTTCAGCTGCCAGAGTTTTTAATAGAATTACCACCCGCTGATCTTCTTTTTCAGGAATATTATTCAGTAAATGAGAAACCAATTCTGTGGGTGCGGATTGAACCCACTGTGATCCCCAGATATTTAATAAATCCTTGGTAAGAGGACAAAAAACCAGTCCACCATAAATATAATAGGAGGGTAAGGTTTCGTACTGTTCCATTGGGACAAGACGATCCTTCCTTAAGGAACGGAGTAGATTAACCTTTAGTTTTATTTTTTTTCCTTCTCTCAAAATAGTCACATCAATATCCTCTCCGATTTGTTTTTGCTGAATTACATAATTAAGATGGGTCCTTTCATTATGCCGAAATTCAACAGTACCATCATTGCCGATAGTAAAACCTTCCAGAGTAATCAATACATCACCGATTTGTAAATTACCATCTGCGGGAGAACCTGGAACAATTTGGTTGATTAGAACTCCGCTCATCTCTGTTTCCATTTGATAGTATGCGCGCAATCCTTCATTTTCCATATCCTGTACACTTACACCCAGACTGGGATAGCCTTCATAAATACCATCTTCTAAACCTTCAAAGAAATGGCGAATAACTGGAACCGGTACCATATAACCGATATTCTGAGCAGATGGTATACCTGACATGACTACTCCTACAATTTTATTATCTACCAATACCGGCCCTCCGCTATTACCTGGATTGATGGCTGCATCAATCTGACCTGCTAAAAAACCTGTTGAACTATGAACATAAGACTGGTGTTCGATTCGGGAAATAACTCCTTTGGTAATACTTAACATGTCTCCACCCATAGGAAATCCATAGACCAGTACTTCCTGTTGAGTTTCCGGTAATTCGCCCAAAGACAAGGCAGGTTCCCCTGCAAAAAACTCAGAATCTTCTACTGTTAACAGGGCCAGGTCAGTTAAATGAGAAACTGCTACCACCTGTGCCCGGTATCGCTGGGTATCCCCATATTTTCTTACTTGAAGAAATGTTTGATTGCTTACCACATGCGCATTAGTCATAATTAGATTGTTTTCAATTATACAGCCTGAACCTGAACTACTCCGGGGCCCTTGCATGCTCCAGGGATTGTAATAGTCAGGAGAGTTACTAACTGTGTATACCTTAACAATAGCTTCCCGGACATCTTCTGTTGCAAAGGAAAAAGAAGTTAGAAAAGCAGTTATCAAAAATAAAATCATCATAATTATCATCAAAAATTTTTTCTTAACTGTTGACAATATCTTTACTCTTAGTTTCATTATGATTTCCTCCAATCAAAGGTTCTTCTCCAGTTATGGAATAATGTAAATGCAAATAACACTAATTATATAGCTGGATAAGTCAATTGTATTCATTATTTGTTATCTTAGCAAGGAAATTATCAAAAAGTCTTGATATTCTTATTCAAAATATTTTAATCAGATGATATAATTGAAAAGTTATCATAAGGCTTAGCTGGATTTTTTTATGGCAAAACCTTTATTTAACCATTATCACCTTCTAAGAAGGTGGTTTCCCATGGTTAAATAAATTAATCTTATTAATTTTAAGAAGATAGGCATAGGTTATTTTATGAATTTATCTTTAATTTTTGGCTTGATTGGCGGTTTGGGTTTATTTTTATTTGGCATGCAGCAACTAAGCGAGGGTTTGCAAAAAATTGCCGGTAATAAAATTCACCAGGTATTGGAAGTTCTTTCTAAAAATCCAATTAAAGGAATTATATCAGGTACCGCAATTACTGCAATATTACAAAGCAGCAGCGCAACCAGTATTATCACTATCGGTTTTGTTAATGCTGGCTTATTAAGTCTAAAACAGGCTTTAAGTATTATTTTTGGTGCAAATATTGGAACAACTATCACGGCACAGATTATTTCGTTCAATCTCAATGAATATATGCTTCCTGCTATAGGAATTGGTTTTGCTATTAATATGTTTGCCAAGAAAAAAGTCTATCAGTATATAGGTTCTGTTATGATAGGTTTTGGTCTATTATTTTTAGGTCTTTCCACTATGTCTCATGCTTTGCATCCTTTAAGGGATGATCCTTTTTTTATCAATTTATTGATAAATATGGCTGATAATCCATTGCTTGGAATATTTTTGGCAGCTGTACTTACTGCCATTTTACAAAGCAGCAGTGCTACGACCGCAATTATTATTTCCTTGTCTATTCAGGGTCTAATCGGTTTAGATGCCGCTATTCCACTTATCCTGGGTACCAATATAGGTACCTGTTTTACTGCCTTACTGGCCGGTATTAGTAGCTCCATTACCGGCAGACGGGTAGCTTTGGGTCATCTATTATTTAATATTAGTGGAGTTATAGTTTTTTATCTTTTTTTAAATCCATTCATTACATTATCATCTATTACTGCGACAACAATTCCACGCCAAATAGCCAACGCCCATACTCTCTTCAATGTAACTAATACTCTTATTCTTTTGCCCTTTATTCCTTATTTATTAAAAATTCTAACCCGTATACTGCCCGGTGAAGAAAAAGTAATTAAAAAAGGAACATTATACCTTGACAAAGGTCTGGTTAACACTCCTTCTATTGCACTGGGACAGGTGACTAAAGAGTTAATCCGCATGGGTAATATATCTATGGAAATGTTAGAAAATGCCTTAATTGCTTTACTTGATAATAATGAAAGAATTATTAAAGATATCAATTTAAAGGAAGATGTCCTCGATACCATTCATCGTGAAATAACCAGTTACTTGCTTCTTGTCTCGCAAAAAGCCCTGAGTCCCAAAGAATCTGAAAGATTAAATAATCTTATGAATATATCCGGTCATCTTGAAAGAGTAGGTGACCATATTGAAAATATTGCAGATATGGCTGAAATTAAGATTAACGAAAAATTGCCTTTTAGTCAGAAGGCAGAGAAAGACCTGAAATATATTTTTTCTAAAGTTGAAAAATCTCTCAGGCATTCCATGAAAGCATTACAAAACAACAATATAGAAATGGCTAAGATGGTGGCTAAAAGAGAAGATGACATAGATAGGGTTGAAGAAAGCTTGCGTAATGAGCATATCGATCGACTCAAGAAACAAATTTGTAATCCTGAATCAGGAATTGTGTATATTGACATATTAAGCAACCTGGAAAGAATTGGAGACCATTCTTTTGACATAAGCTTAATGGTTATCGACGAATTAGCCAAATCTAAAGAGTAAATATCGCACCCTCGTAGCAGGTGGCTTTAAAAATCTCTAAAAGAGGTGTGCTTTTTTCTTATATTCTAACTGAATATTTCTAAGCAATGTAACTTCCTGCTTTGGATTTCAGGTGAAAAATTATCATATGGCTTAGCTTAGTCTTTGTTATGGTAAACCATTTTATTAAATCCTCTCCTTATCACCCTTAAATATATTGTCAAAAGTTAGTGAAAAATATAGGATTATTTGCTATTATTATTTGTGGCATAGTTAATAATAAAGGTAAGGTATGATTCAGAAAAGGCTATTGTTCAGTTTAATTGCAACACTCTCTCTTGCCCTGGCTATTTTTTTTAGAAAAATAGCTCTAAATCTAAATATTTCTTCACTCCAAATCACTATTCTAACCGCGATTTTTTCAGCTATTATTTTTTCTATATATATTATTTTCTTTAAACCCCAAGAAATACATTCGGTTAAATCAATCAAATTCAAAGATATGAGGAAGATGAGTCTTGCCGGAATAAGTGTTATATTCGCTTATTTAACAGGTTTCTATGGTCTTCAGCTATCCACTTCAATTAATTATAGCTTTATTATTAAATCTAACTTAATCTTTGTAACCTTTCTTGCCTATATCTTCCTAAAAGAGAAAATTACTAGAGAAAAAATATTTTTAGTTATATCTTTTCTTATCGGGCTTTACCTGGTTACCACTGGTGGAAAAATCCTGGTACCAAAAATAGGTGATTTGCTAATATTGATAGCCGCCTTTTTCTTTTCTGTATTTTCAATACTACAGAAAGATCTTAGTTCAAGTTATCGACCGGAAATAATCTGCTGGTTAGTCTCTATAAATGCCGCAGTAGCTGGCATTCTTTTAACTCTGATTTTACAAATCAATATCTTCTTTCTTTCTGGAATGTTTTTTGTTTTCTTATCCGGAGTAACCGAGGTATTAATTATGCTATTTCAGATAAAAACATATCGTATTGCCAGTGCTGCTTATTTTGTTATGATGACCATGTTGATTCCCATAATTAATGGTTTTTTAGGTATAATTTTCCTACATGAAACTCTCAATCTTATACAAATTTTTGGTGGATTTATTCTTATTATTAGTGGTATTCTCGTTCAACGCCTAAAATCATAAAATTTTTCTACTAATTCTATCTAATAAAGTCATATTAAATCAAAATTATTATTTTTCATCAAATGTCTATTGATAATTTCAAATCATTTTTCCCACTATTCACTCTGTCTGCTCTATCTAAAATTTAGATAATTAACTTCATTTCATCAGATGCCAAAAAAGCTTCCGGATATATTTCTGGGAAACTATCTTCCTTACCAAGGGTATCTTTACCGATATGGGTAAAAATAATGTTTTTAATTCCATATTTTTTACACCAATTGATTTGAGTTGGTATTCTGGTATGTCCATAAAACATTTCACCTTTTTTTCTTACTAAATTTGTCTGAATTGTTGAACCATCCCCGATATAATAATCAACACCTGGTAAAATATTTTCTTTAGTAAGAATATCTATCAAATCAGGATTATAAACTAAATTCAGATTATCAGGTAATTGAATTTTAAAACCTACAGCAGGACAATTTATAGAATGCAGAACCCGGTAAGGCAATATTTGAAAGGGTCCCAAAGGGAATGTTTTATAAGGAGAAAAAACATATGGATTAAGTGGAGAGAATTTTCCATAACTCAATGTTTCCTGGGTCAGATAAATCGGTACAGCATAATTTGCTTCTTCTACTGACCAAATATAATGATCGGGATGCGCATGGGTAATAAGAATTGCATCCGGTTTTAATATACTTAAGTCATAAGCATGGATACGGCCATAATCAATAATCAAACGATAAGGGGTTGGCTGAAAACCCTGTAATAATAAGGAAGAATGATAATAATGGTTTTCTGTTTTTTCTTCAATTTCTGCCCTGGTACCCAAAAAAGTCAAACGGAACATAGAAAGCCCTTCATAAAAATGTGTTGGCTACAAATCAATTTTTAACACTTCCTGATAATACTTAAGAATACGTTGATAGGCAATATATGGATCCTCTAATTCCCAGGTTAATTTTTCCATCGGACATTGCCCGTTTTTCTTACGATTCATAATATAATCAACACAATGATTAAACCGATAATAAATTGAATAGTGATTTAATATTTCTCTTGCTTTCTGACTAATAATCTCTGCATAGATTGCTTTGGCTTTATGACCTGCAGCCAATAATGCGGTGGCCTTACCGATTACTTTGTCAGCAATTATTGCATCCTCTAATATCTGATCATTTTCTCTTATTATTTCCATGAATGGAATAACACCCCTTTTATAGGAGGTTTTTTTTATTTCTCCATCTTTTAACAGTACAAATGTAAATCTACTGTTTAACAATATCTCTTTTGCTTTTTTCAGGTCAACAATTGTGTTTCTCATTTTTAACCAATCCTTTATCTTTCTAGCAATTATATTCAATGTTGCTAACATGAGAGAAGTTTTAAAGAAGGCGGATGAAAATCCGCCTTCTTTTTTATCTTAAACTTTGGGTAATTCTTGTAAGGCCTGTTCGATTT
>CAZPII010000069.1:0-8088 GCA_964586485.1 uncultured Atribacterota bacterium
AGTCTTAATTGTTGCTAAAAGACACAAGCAATAAATAAAAAAAGTCATCTTGACAGCTATGATAAAATGTGTTAGATTTAGGTTCGTAAATTTTTTCCGAATGGTAAGGAGTAAAAAATGAGGCAAAGAATAGTATTGGCTTGTACAGTTTGTGAAAATCGAAATTACAATAATTATAAGAATAAAAAGAATACCTCGGGAAGAATTTCATTAAATAAATATTGTAAGTTTTGCAAAAAACACACCGCACACAAAGAAACAAAATAGTTTATGTATCAAAGAACAAGCAATACAGGTCCGTAGCTCTAACGGGAGAGCACCGGACTCCAAATCCGGGGGTTGCAGGTTCAAATCCTGCCGGGCCTGCCTTATTTCTTGCTTAAAAGGAAATATTAATAAAAATAATGCAGAAAAGGTGTTTTTCATGAAATTGACCAAGGTATTTCAAAATATTATTAATTTTATTAAAGAAGCTAGGGCAGAGTTAAGAAAAGTCACCTGGCCCAATAAAAAGCAGCTCGTTAGCAGTACAATTGTAGTAATGATTACCGTTGCTTTAGTTGCTATATTTTTAGGTATAATTGATCTTATCTTTTCTCGCATTGTAACAATCATTTTGCAGTAAACGCAGGTAAAAGCAAAGGATCTCATAAATAAAAAACAATAATATAATAATTTATTGAACTTAATTGGAGAGTGATGACTTATAATCAGAGCCGTTGAGGAAAAAAAATGGTATGTTGTTCATACCTATTCTGGTTACGAGAATAAAGTAAAAGTTAATCTTGAGCAACGTGTAAAGTCAATGGGAATGGAAGACCAAATATTCCAGGTGCTTATTCCTACCGAAAGAGTATTAGAAACAAAATCTGGTAAAAAGAGATACGTACAAAAAAAAGTTTTTCCCGGTTATGTTGTTGTAGAAATGAAAATGAATAATGAGTCTTGGTATGCTGTGCGCAACACACCGGGTGTAACCAGATTTGTGGGATCAGGTGGAAAACCTATTGCTTTAAATGAAAATGAAATAAAAAACATACTGAATCAGATGGGTAAAGGTGAAAAGAAGCCCAAAATTGATATTAGTATTGGAACCAATGTGAATATCATTACCGGACCATTTACCGGGTATACTGGCAAAGTAAGTGAAATTGATAATCAAAAAAGCAAATTAAAAGTACTCCTAACTATTTTTGGTAGGGAAACTTCAGTTGAATTAGAATTTACGGATGTTGAAAAATATTAGAATTTAAAACAATACTGAGTCGAGAAGAGGTGCACTTACAATGGCTAAAAAAGTTATTGCAAATATAAAATTGCAAATACCGGCAGGAGCCGCAAATCCTGCGCCCCCGGTTGGACCCGCTTTAGGACAGCATGGTCTTAATATTATGGAATTTTGCAAGGCATTCAATGCCAAAACAAAACAGGATATAGGAACTATAATCCCGGTAATTATCACTGTTTACCAGGATCGTTCTTTTAATTTTATATGTAAAAAACCCCCGATGTCATTTCTACTAAAAGAAGCCGCAAAAGTTGAAAAGGGTTCTTCTGAACCTAATAAAACAAAAGTTGCAAAGATCAAGTCTGCTCAAGTAAAAGAAATTGCTGAAAGAAAAATGCCTGATCTTAATGCCAACGATATAGAAGGGGCAATGAAAATTGTAGAAGGAACTGCCCGTAGTATGGGTATAGAAATTGAATGAATTTTATGAATTAGATCATAGAAATTATTTTTAATTGAATTTCAATAATTATTGAAAAGGAATTATAGTAATAGTTACTATATGTGGGAGGATTATATCCAACAATACCACAAGGAGGAAAAGATGGCTAAAAAAAGAGGTAAAAAATTCACTGAAACAATAAAGAAATATGATAAAACTAAATTATATACTATTGAAGAGGCAATCAAGCTTGTAAAAGATTTAAGTTGGACAAAATTTAGTGAATCAGTTGATGTTGCAATACGTTTAGGTATAAATACTCGTCGCTCTGAAGAACAGGTTAGAGGGGCTGTAAATCTACCTCATGGCACCGGCAAGGAAAATAAGGTTGTTGTTTTTGCGCAAGGTGAAAAAGCCAAGGAAGCAGAGGAGGCTGGAGCGGATTTTGTTGGCGGTGAAGATTTGGCAGAAAAAATCCAAAAGGGATGGACGGATTTTGATGCAACAATTGCAACTCCTGATATGATGAAAATTGTTGGAAAATTAGGGCGTGTACTAGGTCCCAGAGGGTTAATGCCAAATCCAAAGGTCGGCACGGTAACTTTTGATGTTAAAGAAGCAGTATCTTCGGTAAAAAAGGGTAAGGTTGAATATCGGGCAGATCGCTTTGGAATTGTCCATGCAATGATAGGAAAGATAGATTTTACCGATGAACAATTAATTGAAAATTTTAGTACATTACTGGATGCCTTATTAAAAGCAAAACCTTCTTCCGCAAAAGGAAGATATTTAATTAGTGTTTCGATTTCATCAACTATGGGACCAGGAATAAAACTCGATCCTATGAAAATATTAGAAAAAACTGGAAAAAAATAAGTTAAAGACGTAATAGTTGTAATAAAAATAGAATAATGTTAAAAATCCCTAGATCTCAGGTTTCACAAACGATTTGTGATTTAATTGGTTATGAAGTAACATAATCTGCCTGGTGAGGATGAGGAATATAAGATAAGAAAATTATAAAATCCTTCCTTTGCGAATCTAAGGGAAGGATTTTTTGTGATTATCTTAAAAGGAAGGAGGAATTCTATTGCCACTAAATAAGGAAGAAAAAAAATTAGTAGTTAAAGAGTTACACGATGAATTTGGGAATTCAGCGGGAGTTGTATTAACTGATTATCAAGGACTTGATGTAGACGGAATTAATGGACTCAGGAAAAATTTAAGAGAAAAAGATATTAAATTCAAGGTGTACAAAAATACTTTAATAAAAAGGGCAACCAAGGAAATAGGCCTGGAGAAGTTAAGTGAAGATTTAACCGGTTGTACTGCTATTGCTTTTTCTAAAGATGAACCAATATTAACAGTTAAGCTTTTACATCAATTTTCTCAGCAAAATAAAGAAGTATTTAAATTAAAAAAAGCATTGGTGGAAGGTCAAGTATTTTTTGGAGAACAGCTGGATAGGATTGCTAACTTGCCCACCAAAGAAGAATTGCTATCTCAGCTGCTTGGTAATTTGAAATCTCCTATTACATCACTTGTCTTTACTGTAAATGCTCCCATATCAGGACTGGTAAATGTAATCGATCAAATTAGAAAACAAAAGGAAGAGAATGTTGCTTAAATTATAAATCAAGGTAAGTTATCATAAATACATTAGAATATAAGCTGGAAGGAGGTGAAAACATTGGTAGAAAACAAAGAAACAAAAGAAACCAAAGAAGTAAAAGAAGATGCTAAAGATCAAAAAAAGAAAGAAAATACAAAAAAAGTAGAGGAAAAGGATAAATCAACTGATACCGGTAGCAAAACAAAAGAAAAAACATCTACGGAAAAAGATGTTGCTGATTCTGTAAAAGAAATTATTGATAAGGTTGAGAAATTAACAGTCTTGGAGTTGGCTGATCTGGTAAAGGCATTAGAAGATAAGTTTGGTGTTAGCGCTGCAGCACCAGTTGCAGCACAGGCCGCTGCCCCTGCGCAGGGTGCGGGAGCTGCTCAGGAAGAAGAACAAACTGAATTTGATGTGGTCCTAAAAGATGTTGGCGCAAACAAAATTAAAGTTATCAAAGAAGTTAGAGCTGCAACAGGGCTTGGACTAAAAGAATCAAAGGAACTTGTTGAGGGTGCACCAAAAGCAGTTAAAGAAAAAGTAGAAAAGAAAGACGCAGATGCCTTAAAAGAAAAACTGGAAGCAGTTGGTGCGACTGTAGAAATTAAATGATTGCAAAAACAATAATTTCTCATAAGATTATTAGCTGGTTTGCCATTGATCAATAGCCCTATTATGGCAAATAATTATCATAATCTTCATAGCATAGAACATAGTAAGAAGATACCTATTAAAAGAAGTAGGTATCTTCTTGACTTTTTATTGTTGTAGTGTTATTATATTGTTTTGCATATATCTAAAAAAGGTTGGTGTTTAAAGTGCAGAATAAAAAATTAAAAATATTAGATTACTCCAGAATCAAGAGTTATATTGACCCACCCAACTTTCTTGACATTCAGAAAGAATCATACCAAAAATTTTTACAAAAAGATGTTATTCCGGAAAAAAGGCAAAATATTGGTTTACATAAAGTTTTTAAAGATGTATTTCCAATTCAGGATTTTACCGGTAATCTGGTTTTGGATTATATACATTATTCTATTAAAGAAAATAAATATTCTCCTTTTGAATGCTGGGAAAGAGGAAGTACATTTTCTGCACCTTTGGAAGTGCGAATCAGTTTGGTTAACAAAAGGACTGGAGAAATAAAAGAGCAGGATGTTTTTATGGGAGAACTTCCTTTAATGACAGAAAGTGGTAGTTTTATTGTTAATGGTGCTGAAAGAGTAGTAGTCAACCAACTAATACGTTCTCCCGGTATTTATTTTGGTAGTGAAGAATATGGAGAGAACAAGACTTTATATAATTATAGGATTATACCGAATAGGGGTTCATGGCTTGAATTTGGTTTTGATAGTAACGATATGCTTTATGTACGTATCGACAAAAAAAGAAAAATTCCGGCTACAACATTATTACGAGCATTGAGTTATGAGAGAAATGAACAGATTATGGAACTATTTGACAACAGTGAGATTATCCAGGAAACTTTATTAAAGGATAATACCCATAATAAGAGAGAGGCACTTATAGAAATATTTAGAAAACTAAGACCAAGCGAGCCTCCGACTGACAGAAATACACGCCAACTTTTAGATAGATTATTATTTGATTCAAAAAGATATGACTTAGCTGATGTAGGCCGATATAAAGTAAATCAAAAGCTTTTTATTCAAAATAGAATTATAGATAAAACAGCTGCTAAAACAATTGTTGATCCCGTCAATGGTCGTCAATTAGTGAAAAAAAATGGACGAATTAATCATAAATTAGCTGAATTGATTAGACAATCTGAGATTGAAAAAATATATGTTTACAATGATGATGATGAGGAGATTGTTGTATATAACGAAAAAGATGACACAACAGTTGCTTTGTTTGACCAAGAGGAAGGGATAATTGATGATAAAAATATTGGATTACAGCTAGTTGAAGATATAATCAATCAGCAAAACGGAGAGATTATTGCTCAAAAGGGACAGGTACTTAATAAGGATTTACTGTATAAGATAAGCGAGATACAACCAAGAGTAAAAGTTAAGAAAGGTAATGCTTTAAGCAGGGATGATATTGTAGCTTCACTAAGATATTTAGTTAATTTATATTATGGAATTGGCTATATTGATGATATTGACCATCTTGGGAATCGTCGAGTAAAAACAGTTGGAGAACTTTTACTTGACCAGTTTTATATTGGACTGATTAGAATGGAAAGAGTAATCAAAGAAAGAATGACCATTCAACCTGATCTTTCTGCTGTTACCCCCCAGGCATTAATCAATATCAGACCTTTAGTCGCAGCGGTTAAGCAATTTTTTGGAAGTAGCCAACTATCTCAATTTATGGATCAGACAAATCCTCTATCCGAGATAACCCATAAAAGAAGATTGTCAGCACTTGGACCGGGAGGTTTGACTAGGGAAAGAGCTGGCTTTGAAGTTAGAGATGTTCATTACAGCCATTATGGGAGAATTTGCCCAATAGAAACTCCAGAAGGTCCTAATATTGGTTTGATTGGATCACTGAGCATTTATGGAAGAATAAATGATTTTGGATTTATTGAAACACCATATCGAAAGGTAGATAATGGAAAACTGACTGATAAAATCGTCTATCTTACTGCTGATGAAGAGGATCAATATAAGATTGCTCAAATCAATTTAAAAATTGATAAAAATAATAAAATAATCCAAGAAGATATTCCATCTCGATACCGTGATGACTACCTGACTGTTTCTCCTAAGGAAGTAGATTTTATTGATGTAGCTCCAAACCAAATGGCTAGCATATCAGCCAGTTTAATACCTTTTTTAGAACATGATGATGCAAACCGAGCCTTGATGGGTACAAATATGCAAAGACAATCTGTCCCGGTAATCAAGACAGAAATGCCTTTAGTCATGACAGGTATGGAAGAAAGAGTAGCACGAGACTCCGGCACAATTATTGTATCAGACGAAGATGGTATTGTAGAAAAAGTTAGCGGTAGCCAAATTATCGTTAAAAATAATAATGGTAATAAAAAGGAATATGTTCTTAAGAAATTTTACCGGTCAAATCAGGGAACATGTGTTAACCAAACACCTATAGTAGATGAAGGGCAAAAAGTAACAAAAGGCCAAGCGATCGCTGATGGACCGAATACAGATCAAGGATCGCTTTCCTTAGGTAGAAATGTTCTAGTTGCATATATGGCTTGGGAAGGATACAATTTTGAAGACGCAATTGTTGTTAGCGAGAAATTAGTTCAGAAGGATACTTTTACCTCAATACATATTAGTGAACATGAGTGCGATGCCCGTGATACTAAATTAGGTCCGGAAGAAATTACCGCAGATATTCCTAATATTGGTGAAAATAACCTGGCAAATCTCGATGAAGACGGAATTATTAGAATAGGAACCGAAGTTGAATCTGGTGATATCTTGGTGGGGAAAGTGACTCCAAAAGGAGAGACTGAGCTTGGCCCAGAAGAAAGATTGTTAAGGGCTATCTTTGGAGAAAAGGCCAGGGAAGTTAGAGATACTTCTCTTCGAGTTCCACATGGAGATAAAGGGAAGGTAATTGATGTTAAAGTTTTTTCCCGTGAAAATGGAGATGAAATATCCCCCGGAGTAAATAAAATGGTAAGGGTTTTTATTGCCCAGAAACGTAAAGTATCTGAAGGGGATAAAATATCTGGCAGACATGGAAATAAAGGAGTTATTGCTAAAATATTACCTGAGAATGACATGCCTTTCCTGCCGGATGGAACACCTGTCGATATTGTCCTTAATCCGCTTGGGGTACCGTCAAGAATGAATGTTGGCCAAATATTAGAAGTTCACCTTGGATGGGTTGCAAAAATCCTTGGTATAAAAATTATAACTCCGGTATTTAACGGAGCGAAAGAAGAAGAAATAGAAAAAGCGCTTACTGAAGCTGGATTGCCTGGAGACGGTAAAAGTGTATTATATGATGGAAGAACTGGCTTACCGTTTGATCAAAAAGTTACCGTGGGATACAGTTATATTTTGAAACTAATTCATCTGGTAGATGATAAAATACACGCTCGGTCTACTGGACCCTATTCTCTGGTTACACAACAGCCATTAGGTGGTAAAGCCCAATTTGGAGGCCAGCGGTTCGGTGAAATGGAAGTATGGGCATTAGAAGGTTATGGGGCCGCCTATAATCTACAGGAAATGTTGACCGTTAAATCTGATGATGTCTCTGGAAGGATAAAAACTTACGAATCAATAGTAAAGGGAGAGAATATTCCGGTTCCCGGTATTCCGGAATCATTTAAAGTTTTAATTAGAGAATTACGAAGCCTGTGTTTGAATGTAAAAGTTTTAAATCATGAAGGCAAAGAAATGGAGATCAAAGAAGATCTTGATGTAAAAGAAAGATTAGATCAAGATTTTATTAACCATCTAACCTAAATTGTTGATAGATTAATAAAAAAATAAAGGTAATAAATATTTAGTGATAAAAAAATGTTCATTTCAAAAAACTTTAGTTACCTTGCGTATAATTTATATAAAGGGAGGTAATGTGTTTGGAAACCTCAGAAAGAATTAATGCAATTGCTATAGGATTGGCATCTACTGAAGATATCAAAAAGTGGTCTTATGGAGAAGTTAAAAAACCAGAAACCATTAATTATAGAACCCTTAAACCTGAAAAAGATGGACTATTCTGTGAACGTATTTTTGGACCTGTTAAAGACTGGGAATGTAGTTGCGGAAAATATAAAAGAATTAGATATAGAGGAGTTATCTGTGATCGTTGTGGGGTAGAAGTTACCAAATCGATTACACG
>CAZPII010000070.1:0-7960 GCA_964586485.1 uncultured Atribacterota bacterium
TATTTTTAATAGCTTTTTCTATAATCTGCTTTAACTTTTCATTTACCTTTTTATTCAATGTTTCTTCCTATCTTATACTGGGTTCTTTTATTAAAAATAGTCTTGAAATAACAATGGAGCGCCCGAGAAGAGTCGAACTTCCAACACGGGGCTTAGGAAGCCCCTGCTCTATCCATTGAGCTACGGGCGCCAGTTAATTTTCTAAAGTGATATTTTAACACAAAAAACAAAGATTCACAATTTGGAATTTGCTAAACTGAAGAAAGCACCTGAAAAAAATATCAAGCAATTTATCCTTCTAATAAAGATGACAGGCAACATAATGGTTTTTTTCTACTTCCATTAACTGCGGTTCTTCCCTGGAACATATTTCCATTGCTTTCGAACATCTAGGATGAAAGCGGCAACCCTGGGGAGGATTGGCCGGACTTGGTACATCCCCCTGCAGGATAATACGTTTCTTTTTAAAATCCGGATTTGGTACAGGAACAGCAGAGACAAGTGCCTGGGCATACGGATGTAATGTTTTTTGAAAAAAAATGTCTTTTGCTGCTATTTCAACAATCTTACCTAAATACATAACAGCAACCCGATCACTGATATATTTTATAACACTAAGGTCATGGGCAATAAAAAGATATGTTAAGTGAAATTCTTTTTGTAATTCCTTAAATAAATTAATAATCTGTGACCTAATAGAAACATCCAGCGCTGAAACAGCTTCATCACAAACAATCATTTTAGGATCCAATGCTAAAGCACGAGCTATTCCAATTCTTTGCCTTTGTCCGCCACTAAATTCATGAGGAAAACGATCCATATAATCAGGCACAATTCCCACTCTTTCTAATAGTGCTCCAACCTTGAGGTATCTCTTTTTAGTATTCAACATATGATGGGCAGTCAATCCTTCAGCAATAATATTTTTTACCTTCATTCTGGGATCAAGAGAGCTATAAGGATCCTGAAATATAATCTGTAAATCTTTTCTGTATCTTCTCATTTGGTTTCGGCTAATTTTGGTTAGATTTTTATCCTGGAAAACTATGTCACCACTAGTTGGTTCTTCCAATCGAAGAATAGTCATGGCAGTAGTTGATTTTCCACAACCGGATTCTCCTACCAATCCCAACGTTTCGCCACTGAACACATCAAAGCTAATACCATCAACAGCCTTTACATAACCTAAGGTAGACCTAAAAACACCTTTTTTAATGGGAAAATATTTTACCAGATTCTTGATACTGATTAATTGATTATTCACCTAGTACTAACCTCCTGGTAAAAGCCATCTTTTTTGCTTCCTGCTTTACTTTATCGAAATGCCAGCAGCGGACCAAATGCTTATTTTCAATTTCTTTGAGAGTCGGTTCTTCTTTTTGACATTTGTCGGTTGCAAAAATACAGCGGGGATGAAATTTACACCCTTCAGGAAAGTGCAGCGGATCCGGAACTGTACCGGGTATTGATTCTAATTTTTCGATTTCCATGTCCAATCTGGGAATAGAAGTTAACAAGCCAAAGGTATAGGGATGAAGGGGAGAATAAAAGATAGATCGCGTATCAGTATATTCCACAACTTTACCAGCATACATAACTGCAATACGATCAGCAACCTCGGCAATGACTCCCAAATCATGTGTTATCATAATCAGAGAGCTATTGAATTGTTTCAAGAGGGATTTCATTAAGTCCAATATCTGTGCTTGAATAGTCACATCCAGAGATGTAGTCGGTTCATCAGCTATCAATATAGCCGGATTACATGCTAAAGCCATGGCAATCATTGCCCTTTGTCTCATACCCCCACTTAATTGATGGGGATATTCATCGATTCTTTGTTCCGGAATAGGAATTCCTACTTTTTCTAATAATTGAATAGCTTTTTCCCTAGCTTTCTTCTTATTTATTTTATAATGAACCGTTAATGCCTCAGTTATTTGAAATCCGATGGTAAAAACAGGATTCAGCGAAGTCATGGGTTCCTGAAAAATTATCGAAATCTCTTTTCCTCTAATCTTACGCATCTGTTTTTCACTTTTTTTTAATAAATCCTTGCCTTTATAGAAAATTTGTCCGCCTACCGTCTTGCCGGGGTAATCAAGTAATTTTAAGATCGAAAAGGCGGTTACGCTCTTTCCACAGCCTGATTCACCAACCAGTCCCAGAGTTTCACCTTGATATATTTCAAAATCAACTCCATCAACTGCTTTGACAGTTCCGTTTTCTGTAAAAAAATAGGTTTTTAAATCCTTAACCTGCAATATTTTTGATTTAGTATTATTCATTAGAGTTCACCTCTTAAACGAGGATCCATGATATCTCTGAGGGTATCCCCTACTAGATTCCAGGAAAGGACGAAAAGGACTATAAACAATGCCGGAAAAAATACTGCATACCAGTATTCTCCTGCATTTCCAGGTGAACCGATAATCCAATTACGGGCAAAACTGACCATCTGTCCCCAGTCAGCATAACCCATAGGTGCCCCCACACCCAAAAAACTCAGGGCAGCAGCAGTAATAACCATAGAGCCGATATTCATACTGGCTTGAACTAATACCGGGAATATAGTATTGGGAAGCAGGTGACGTACGATAATACTGTAATCTCTAACACCAAGCGCCCTGGCAGCTGTTATGTAAACCTCTTCTTTGACACAGAGGATACTTCCTCTAATTACTCTGGCATAACCCATCCAACCAAAAGAAACCAGGGCTATCATTACCTTATCTAGACCCCTTCCTAAAATAGTAGTTAAGACCATAGCTGCAACCAGGAAAGGTATAGAAAGAAAGATATCTGTTATACGCATTAACAATTCATCTAACCATCCTCCAAAATAGGCAGAAATAGAACCCAAAATTACTCCGATCAGCATTGCAAAAACAACGGTGATAATTCCGATACGAAATGCTGTCCTGGTTCCCCATATTAATCCATAAAAAATATCATATCCTCCCTGGGCAGTACCAAAAATGGCCTTATCTCTAACTATAGGTTCTCCCATACTCTCGTAAACAAATCGCATATCATCAGCCATTGGGAACCCGGGTGGTTGGGGCTCTGTATCCCAGGACATTCTGGGAATCTGATAAGGATCGGTAGAAAATAGGGGAGGTGCAATATAAGGAGCAAAAATGGCAATAACTATAAAAATAAACAGAAGGATTAAGCCAATCAGTGATGTTGAATTACTAAGTAGTTTTTTGATAATGCGATTCATATTAAGAACTACTCCAATCTAACCCTGGGGTCAATCAAAGCATAGGAAACATCTACAATTAAATTACCAATAACCATAAGAAAGGCAAATAATAAAGCAAATCCAATTACAGAACCATAATCCAGCTGCTGGGCAGACGAAGCAGCCCAATAACCCAATCCGGGATAGGTAAATACAGTTTCAGTAATAACAACACCACCCAGCATCCTGATAATCATCATTCCCGCAACTGTTACAACCGGTATTAGAGCATTCTTACGGGCATGCTGATAGATGACCGTTTTTTCGTCAACCCCCTTGGAACGGGCGGTTCGAATATAATCTTTTCGTAGTGTATCCAGCATACTGGAACGGGTAATACGCAATAAAAAAGCCCAGGAAATATAGGACAGTGTAATAATGGGTCCGATAAGATGCCTTAGAGCATCCCAGAAGATATCAAGTCGACCATTCAGCAATGCATCAATAGTAATAAAATAGGTATAACTCCTGAAATTTTCACTGGTATAAACAATATGTGATGCCCAGGTACTCAATCTTCCCGGTGGTAACCATCCTAAAATACCGTAAAATATAAATAATACCAGCAAACCAAATATAAAAGTAGGCAGAGACCAGCCAATAATAGCCGTAACCCGAATGGTCTGGTCCAACATATCATTATGATGAACAGCAGAGATAACACCCAGCCATATCCCAATCAAAATTACCGGTATAACTGAATAAAAAACGAGCTCCAAAGTAGCAGGAAGCCTTTGCATGATGGCATTCCAGACCGGTTGATTAGCAGTAGGGGACCAGCCAAAATCAAGCTTAATCAATGATTTTAACCAATAAAGATATCCGGCAGGAAACGGATCATCCAGATGATATTTTTCTATCAAATTTTGAGCTGCCTGGGGATTTTTTAATACACTGGGATTATTGACATAAGTTGCCAATCTCTCCATGGGACTTAAGAGTGAAAAAAGACAAAATATTAGGAAGCTAACCCCCAATAAAATCAAAGGAAGAATTAATATTCGCCTGATAATATAGGATAGCATTTTTTTCTCCTTTTTCCCCTAAATCTTTAAAAACTATTACCACCTTCTTAGAAGGTGGTTTTTCATGCTTAAATAAAATATTATAATATTTAAACAAAAATACAATGGAGTGGAAGCATTAAGCTTTCCACTCCATTGATTATACCAACACCTTAGCCTTGGTTAGCATAAACAAATAAGTGAAAACCATGGCCCTTATTCTTTATAAATAGTATAGAAATCAGCACCTTCAGGTAAACCGGATATCATAGCATTATAATACCACCCTTTAACCCAGTCTCTCTGAACATGATGTCCAATTGGCTGGTAAAGGTATAGTGCCACAGCATTATCATGAGCTATCTTTGTTATTTCTTTATAGATACTAGCACGTTCTTCCGGATTAACTGACTTTAATGCTGCATCAATCAATGGGTCTATGTTTTCCTCTGCCCATTGTCTGTAATCTTCACCATAATATCCACTGTAGGTACCATTGCTGCCTAAATAGGTTGGAACCCAGTTGTGAGGATCAGGATAGTCTGCCAGCCACCCAATGACATAGATAGGTAGCTGTTCTGCCAGGAACTGTTTTAAGTAAGAAGACCACTGAACACCTACCGGGGTAATCTCAAACTTGGGGTTAACGATTCTGGCATAAGTAGCCAACATATCACAAACAGCCTTCCGTACATCATTGCCCTCATTGTAGAAAATATTGAATTTGAATCCTTTTTCCCAAACTTCTCCGTCCCATGCCTTTTTAAATTCTTCTTTAGCTTCTAATAAATCAAAGCTATAGAATAGTTCCGGATCTTCAGTATAACCTAACAATCCTTTAGGAATAGGCCCGGGATTTCTAATAGCTTGACCGTGCATTGATTTTTCAATATTTACACTATATGGGAATAAGTAAGAAAATCCTTTCCGGACATGGATATCTGAGAAGAAATCTGGGGGAATACCCTCTCCATCTAATTTACCGCTACCCAGGTTAGCATTTCCTTCGGCGTTTAATGTCCAGGGCATATGAGCAACTGCGTTTTGGAGTGTGGCTAATCCCGTGATTAATTCTACACCATCCATATTTTCTACTTCTTTAATATTGGTAACCGGCACATAGACTATGTCTGCGTCACCCCTTTGAAGCATTAATTTTCGAGTTGTCCACTCATTTACATACTGGTATACAACCTCTTTTAACTTGGCTGGACCTCTCCAGTGATCTTCAAATCTTTCCAGAATAACTGTTTCTTCCGGAACCCATCTTACCATCTTGAATGGTCCTGTCCCATTAGTTATATTGTAAAGAGGGTCCTCTTCGTTTTGCGGGTCATGATATTCCCACCAGGTATCAGCCTGACCATCCCAGGCACCCTGTTCGATAGACCAGCTCTTGTTAATAATAGCAGACCAGGCACCTCCATGAGCCAGAATATTCATAAATGGAGCATAAGGTTGTACCAGATTAAAGACAATATTGTCACCATCAACCTCAACAGCTTTATCAACATAATCTGTAAAAACCTTTGTCATGACATCTCTATATTCTTCTTTTAGCTGTTCATCGCTGAACATATCAGGATAGCTTTCTACGCCTGCTTGTTCAACTGCCAAACTCTTAATGCTCCCTACTCCCAAGAGAGGCTCTAACAACATCCATACCGGGCCACCAGAACGGTCAAAAATTATTGCTCTTTCAAAACTGTATTCTACATCCTCCGGAGTTAGGGTATCACCATTATGGAATTTAACATCTTTTCTGATTGGGAAAGTATAGGTTAGTCCATCTTCAGAAATTAATCCGTTCTCAGCAGAAGGCACCTCGGTGGAAAGCATGGGTACAAATTCAGAAAGGCTTTCTCCATCATATGCTATAAGATTATCATATACCTGGAAGATAATTTCACCACTGGCAGTATCGTAAGCCCAATGTGGATCCATTGTTTCCGGTCCTCCAATTGCTGCATAAACAATTCTATCAGGATCTTTTACTTGAGCGTTGATGCTACTTGTCAAACCTATCGCTAATATCAGACCTAAGACTACAATATAAAATAATTTACTTTTCAAATCTTTTTCCTCCCTTCATTTTTCCATTAACTGTTAAATAATAATATAATTTCTAAGTACAAACATTCCTACCATAATAAACTATGATTTTATTTACAATTTTACTAGATAATATTATAATTTCACCTCCTTTAACATATGATAAATGTGACTAAATAATCTAGATTTATCATCTTTCCCTCTGTTTAGGATTTAAGTAGATATATTTTAATAAGCATAGTTTTAGCTTTATGGTAAAACTTTTTTTATTTAAACAATGAACTTAATAATTCAATTCTATCATCATATTAATATCAAAATTGCTAAAAAGTCAAAATATTTTTATGGGTATAGAAAATCATTACTTCATTTTATGTCCGGTAGCAAGCTTAGCACCCTTCATAAGACTTTCAAGTTCTTCACTTTCCAGGGTTTCCTTTTCTAATAAAGTTGTAGCTATTTTTTTTAATTTTGCTTTATTTTTAGTTAATATTTCTTTGGCTAGATTATAGGCAATATCAATAATTTTTTCCACTTCCTTATCAATCTGAAAGGCAACTTCATCACTGTAATTTCGATCCTCGGAAATATCTCTACCCAGAAAAATCTGATGCTCTTTTCTACCTAAGGTAATAGGCCCTATAGAATCACTCATCCCGAATTCAGTAACCATCTGACGAGCAATTTTGGTAGCTCTCTCCAGATCATTCTGTGCACCTGTAGTGATATCCTTAAAAATAAGATCTTCTGCAACTCTGCCACCCAGTAGAACGCTTAACCTTTCCATTAATTCGGATTTACTGATAAGATAACGATCTTCTGTCGGTAATTGTAGTGTATAGCCCAAAGCTGCATTCCCCCGTGGAATAATTGATACCTTATGAACAGGATCACAATTCGGTAAAAGCTTAGCCACCAGTGCATGACCGGATTCATGATAAGCAACAATTTCTTTTTCCTTGTCATTCATAATTCTACTCTTTTTCTCCGGTCCGGCAACCACTCTGTCAATAGAAGCTTCAAATTCCTGCATTGAAATATTTTTTTTATCTTTACGTGAAGCTAAAAGGGCAGCTTCGTTGACCAGATTAGCCAGATCTGAACCGACAAATCCTGGAGTTCTTCTTGCCAGTACTTTCAGGTCTACATCCTCCGCCAGGGGTTTATCTTTGGCATGAACTTTTAGAATTTCTTCTCTGCCAGCCAGATCAGGACGATCTACCACTATTCTTCTATCAAAACGACCCGGTCTTAATAAGGCTGGATCCAAAACATCGGGCCTGTTTGTTGCCGCAATTAGTATTACACCGATATTTTGATCAAAACCGTCCATTTCAACTAAAAGTTGATTTAGAGTCTGTTCTCTTTCATCATGTCCTCCACCTAAACCTGCGCCTCTGTGACGACCTACTGCATCAATTTCATCCATAAAAATAATACAGGGGTTATTTGTTTTGGCTTGTTTAAACAAATCTCTTACCCTGGAGGCGCCTACTCCCACAAACATCTCAACAAAATCTGAGCCACTGATACTAAAAAAAGCAACTCCTGCCTCTCCGGCAACTGCACGTGCTAACAAAGTTTTTCCGGCACCGGGAGGACCATAGAGAAGTACTCCCTTCGGAATTTTGGCACCAAGTTGAACAAATTTAGCCGG
>CAZPII010000071.1:0-7957 GCA_964586485.1 uncultured Atribacterota bacterium
AGTCTGAGGAAAGTTTACCCGCAACCGCCATACTCCCCATTAATCCACCGGGAAATCTGCTTCCTTCTTCGTTTGCAAAGATAATAACCTCGACAGGAAGTTCTGTTTTTATATTTCTTTCATTCATTATTTCCACAGATTCTAAAGCTGAAACTACTCCAACAACTCCATCAAATTTCCCGCCGCTTATAACTGTATCCAGATGGGAACCCGTCATAATAACAGGTCCACCTTTTTTCCCCTCTCTTCTGCCGATAATATTGCCAACCGTATCCTTCCTGATACTTAAATTTGCCTCTTTCATCCATTCTATAACCAAATCGGCAGCTTGGGCATCTTCCGCGGTAAAAGGAAATCGAGAAATTCCGCCTTCTTTATCTACTCCAACTTTCCCCAACCTTTGTATTTTTTGCCATATCCGCTCTTTGTTTACCTGCAAAACTTACTCCTATTTTTTTAAATTAAGAAAATTTTACTCTGTCCTTTACAATAACAATTTAATAGCATACTATCAAATATTTTTAATTAAAATTGAAAGACAACAAACAAAAAATACTCTTTCTTAAAAACAATTATCTCAGCTAATTCTTAGTAGTTCTCAGATAAGAAGAAAGATTCCAGGCTCCCTCTGATTTCACCAAAATCGAAACCCTGAGAGGCGGCATAATCCCTGATGGATATACTTTTATCATTCGGAACTTCGAGTCCGGTTATTTGCTTAAATTTTTCGGCATTTATTCCCAGGGAAAATAATTCAGCAATAGTTGTTCTGCCTACAATAGAAACTATTTCTCTATCTTGTTTTTCTATATCAGTGATGACTGGTTCTTCTTCCTTTTGTATTTCTGCATCACTTGAAATCAATAATAAATCAAAGGTATGGTTTTCCCAGTAATTTGTTTCATCCTCTGCCAGCTTATCTTCTCTCAACAGATATCTCACCGCCTGTTCAGGCAAGTGGGTAGTCTCCTCTGAAGTATAAGGAATAGCCGAATATAAGGAAACAAAAACCTTAACAGTATCGGTCTCTACTCCATACATCTCACCATCGATTTCAACCGGTTGATATATTTCCTTTAAATCCTTTAACTGAAAGGAATTTGGATTAGTATCCTCTTTCAGGGCAAATGCCTCAAGAATGGCGGACGAAGGTACCCGATAATAACTCTCTAGTTCACTCAGGGTAAATGAACCTCTGATCTCAGCAATATCATGGTTGATCTCACTTATTCTATCCTGGATTTCATTTTCACTATCTTTGCTCACCTCTACAGATTCATTTAATAATAATTGAGATTGTCCTCTGCCTGCATTACGGAAAGAGTTTGTTCTCCCTGAGCGAGTAGTATTAAATAATCCTGCTTGACTGGTTAACCAGATTCCGCCCCCAATAATTATTATTATTATTAATAATACATGAATATAACGTATTCTCATTTCTTTTCCTCCTGATAAGCAAATACTTTTTTCCCCTTTTTAGGGCTGAAAACAGAAAAATTCAAAGTATTCCCCACAGGACAGGTTACTTCATTCGTACAGAGCAAACAGGAAATGCACTGATGATTACGAATTATATCTTTTTTGGATACCTCAATATTCATGGGGCACACTTTATCACACTGTTTGCAATTTATACAGGTAAGAGCATTCCTTCTTAAAGGTATTAAGCGAAACAGATTAAAAACACCCAATAAAGCGCCCAAAGGACAAAGGTACTTACACCAGGGACGTTCAACCAACAGTGAACCCGCTAAAACAAATCCCAGAATTATCAAAGCAGAAACCGCAACCTCACCCGACCAGAAATTAAATAAGGCAAAATAGGGATCATAATCTAAAAAAATCAGGGTCAGTTCTCTGGCAGTGAGAACGACTACTATAAATAAAATAATATAGCGAATATACCGTAAATAATAATCTAACTTAACAGGAATAAAGCGATTGTATCTTTTGGGAAATAGCTTTCTACCCCATTTACCCAAAAATTCCTGTACTGTACCCAAGGGACAAACCCATCCGCAGAGTACCGGGCCCAGAAATAAAGTTAATATCAGAACCAACCACATTAGCACAAAAGAAGATTGCTGAGTTCTCTGGATGAATATTCCCTGAGTAAAATAGGTATATGTTGTTACTACGCCTCCAAAAGGGCAGATGGCATGTAATGTGGGAGAACCTACCAAAATGGAGGCTAATCCATGTTCAACTCGGTAATTGTTATAAATAATCAAAATAATCAAAAACAAAAAAAAGAGTTGAACTATACTTCGTAACCAATAAGTTTTATTTTTCTTTCGAGGCATTTAATTTGATTCCTTTCTGAATTTTAAAATATCACATCTACTCCTGCAAATAGATCTTTACATTTATTAATACGCATTTAATGGATAATTTATTTCAAAATTCCAATAGTAAATATCGCACCCGCAAAGCGGGTGGTTTTCAGAATCCCTAAAGGGGGTTAATATTTCCAAGTAATATAACTATTTGGATTTCAGGTGAAACAGGATATTCAAGGGGAATTTTCGCCTGATTCCAGCCGGAGAAACTGTATCTTTCAGTTGTGATACTGTTTTATCTATCTGGAATTTGGGCTTCAATTTTAAGATAATTAATATTACCAATGGAAACTAAAGCCAAACTGATTGGGGATTTGCCAGTTAAAAGATAGACGATTATTGATCTTATAAAGCAGTTCTTTTCTGTTTTCCTGCCATTCTTTCAAATTATTCCAGTTACTCTGGCCACCATAATTAAATTGGATTTTTCCAAAATCCATTTGCAGTCTTGCCTGGAAGAAAGGTTCAAAATCATTGTTTTGATATTCTAAACCAGCACCGGTCCATAACCTGATAACATAGGAGCTATACAGATCATATTCAAACCAACCTTTATATAAGTCATCTTCATACCGAAGTGCAACATTCCAGCGATAAGCCGGGGAAAGGTAGAGTTCAAAACCCGGATATTGACTTTCTTCCATGCTTCCCCAAAAAGAAAACCTGTTCTTTTCTCTTTCCGGTTCAATATTATCAAAACTGAGGGCAGGGATATTGGTAAATAGATTGTGCAGCCACATCTCCTCCCGGCTATAAAGGTGTTCCAGATCCTTGCCTTTCAATAAAATAGGAATCATTAGATCGTGATGAGTGATTCCGTGGTGATGAGCCGAATAACGTAGGAAATTATAAGCAATTTTAGGAGAATTAATTACAATCACGATATCACCTGCATATTCATGGGATAACATTTGAAACAGATTAGGTGGAACTGCAGGATATTCACTATCTCTGGACCAAGAAAGCCATTCTGCAGCAGTCAACCATTCTCCCTGATATCCATCCGCATAATAACCAAAAACATCTTTACCCTCATACAGGTACTGGAAAGCTTTTTCTCTCTCATTAAAAATAACCTTTCCAAAGCGGGAATATCCAATCACCTGATTTGAATCCTTCTGATAGAAGGTAAAATCAATTTCACTTTCCTGCACAATTTTTACAGCATAGAAATCCTTTAATTCAGGATCATTGATATATATATTCGGATATATAAATGACACTAAATCTTTTTCGACAATTCTTTTTAATTCTTTATCCTGATAAATTCTGTTTGAATTATCAAAACACATGCCATGGTCACTATAAAGAATAAAATTGACTTCTTCTTTTAGTCGCTTCACCAGATTACCAAAATAACGATCAAAACGTCGTACACTTTCAAAGTGTTTTTCGCGGTTCAAAGCGTGGCCGGTAGAATCAGTAGTAAACCAAATTAACTCTACCACTCCATAAATCTCTAACAACTTCGGAATATTGCTCATGGGTAAAAAATGAAAGATATCCAAAAAAGGTACTCCATAAACAAAACTGGCTTTTGCTCTTCGAGGAATCTGAGAAAACATATAGAAAAATGTTTTATATGGTGGTATATTCTTTTCTTTTTCCCGGTCATAATAACCCCATCCCACACTTTCCCCTTTTGAATTATCCAACCCTTCCTTAAGACGCGGATAAATAATTTCTGTTCCACCCGGAAAAAGACTTAATCCGTATTGAATCATATTTCCGTTACTAAAAACAGATTCTAAATTAGGGAGATAACCTTCTTCCATATACTGAAAGAAATCATTTGAACAGATAGCATCGAGATGTATAATCAGGAATTTTGGTTTTTCTTCAGCACTGACAGAATGGGTAAATAAAAAGAATGAAAGGAGAATTCCTATCATCAGGATATGGCAATAATAAAGGCAAGCCCTATTTTTTTGATATGCCAATAGAGCTTGCCTGAAAGCTATTATCGCTATTATTTTCTTAATTATTCGATAAATCATAAGTATATTTACTCTTTGGGTCTTTAAATACATTTTCAGCAAATTTAGTATAATTTAATCATCTGTCTTATCGAATGTCAATAAAAATAGTTAAAATTTAACCTCCACATTTTCTCTGCTTTCACCCTCTGCCTGGAAATAAGGACGGCTTTTAAATCCCAAAAGACTGGCAATGATAGAAGCTGGTACTTTTACAATGCCGATATTGTATTTCATGGCAGTGTCATTATAGAATTGTCGGGAAAATCCAATTTTGTCTTCCGTATCTTTTAGCTGTGTTTGCAAATTCAGGAAATTGGTACTGGCCTTCAAATCCGGATAGCTTTCCGCAACTGCAAAAAGTCTACTTAAAGCCCCTGCTAATTCAGAGTTTGCCTGTAATTTTTCATCCGGAGTATTAGCTGACAGGTATTTAGTCCGGGATTCCGTAACTTTTTCCAGGGTTTCCCTTTCATGCTGTGCATACCCTTTAACTGTATTCACCAAATTTGGTATCAAATCAAATCTTCTCTTCAGTTGAACATCAATCTGAGCCCAGGCATTATCAACTCTACCTCTCAGAACAATGAGTCGGTTATAAATAACAACTGCCCACAAAGCAATAAGAACTAAAAAAATTAATACAAAATTCATATTATTACCCCTTTTTTATCTCAATATTATAAATAACTTAGAAAGCGCCGGCGCCTCCACCGCCACCGCCTCGGCCACCACCGGAAGAAAATCCTCCTCCGGAGCCTTTGGAAGCACTTGTCCTCACCAGCGAATTACTGAAGGCTTTGTCAAAAGAGCGGAAAACAGATGCATTTAACTGACCACTTCTATCTGTCATATGATAGAGTAAAACTGAATTACGCATATTAATGTTCTGATCAGCCAGCACAATCCGTAATTTTGAAATGACTTTCTCGGCTATCCCAAGAGAAATAGCATAAACCAGATAATGTTCCCAGATAACCAGTGAGGGAATTTCATAATCTTTCATGTTGCTGAAATGCAGCAAAAACCTTTTAAAGGCTGACCATTTATGGTACTCATTAACACCTTCCTGGGTCTTTTTTCTAATTAATCCTCCGTAAATAACTAATCCTATGCCGGTAATAATGACGGTCATCAACAAAGGGGCAAAGATAATCCAGGGCAAGCCAAAGAAAGATACAGCCACAGATAATATCAAAACACCGGCTAATTCCAACAAAAATATTTTAAATGAAGCCTTAAAACCTTCTTTAGATTTACCAAAGTAATTGTATTTTTTAAATTCCTTTTTCACGGCTTTTTGCCATTGCAAATACTGATGCCGAAAAGAATTTTGGGTTCTGGATGCTTTGGAATAATTTTCAATCTCTTTTAAGGTAACAGATTCACCATTTCCGATACTGAAGAAAAACCAGTTAATCAAATTAGTTTCATGCTGTTTTAAAGAGGAAGTATCCTTATTCAAAAGAATAAATTTGTAATCTTTCTTTTTCATCCAGCCACTGCTTGTTGTTTCTTCTATCTGTAGATATTTCTTTCGGGTCAAATCCATCAACGTAGCCATAATATCTTTGGTCCCTGCTCCCTGAAAACTCATTAAGTGGCTTAAGACTGCCGGGGTGATATCTTGAGGTAATTCACGGTAATAGTCCAATTCCATTTCCGGTTTAAGTTCACGGTCATATTTAAAATAAAGCCGGATAGCCATAATAATATTCAGAACAATAATAACAGGTATAAGCAGTAAGCCGAAAAGTATGAAAAAATTCTCCCGATCAGATTTTTTTGCCCAATCCAGTTCTTCCTGCATAATCTGGTTAAACTGTTCTTTGTTCACCACTCTGCCGGCAACCGGAACAATTTCAGGTGGGAAAAGAATTCTGGCTTCGACCATCTCTCCTGCTCTTAAACTTTCCACTTCATATAAGACGACTCCACTGTCCAAAATAGATACCTGCCCGTTATCCGGACCATGACCAAATACTTTTAAGTCTTCTGTATTTATCGTTTTGCCGGGAAAAGATACTTCAATTTGTACCCGCTCGATAGGTGAATTATTACTGCGGTCAAAAAACTTCCAGTAAAACTCGGCAATATCATTATATTTTGTAACTACATTTTTTAATTGATATTCCAGCAGAAAAGATTTCTTTTCATTGGCAGACTGGTCATAAATTCGGAAAGTAACCATTTGGTCTTCCATTTCTCTGCTAGTTTCCAATATCTTTTTCTGGGGGGAATATTGAGAAGCCCTGAAGTATTCTAATCCATCTGAACCAGTGATCCCAATACTCCTGATAATACCGTTAAATTTCCCATCAAACTCATAGGTAAAGATTTCGCTGACCCGGGCATCCCCATTTTCCAGTATCTCCACCTGAGCCTGATAATCGGTGATCCGAAAACTGCGCTCCTGCTCCGTGTGACCGACAAAATACAAGAAAAAGAATAGAAAGAAAAAAATAAATATAAATTGCAATAGATGTTGATTTTTGAAGCTGATTGTTTTTATTTTTATTACCTCCACCCGATTGGAAAGAAAAAATATTGACCTACTTTTTTAAGCAAAAACAAACTATTTATTCTGAAATACATTATACTACAAAAAAGACAAAAGAAAATATAAAAATAAGAGACAGAGTCTCTCTTGTTTAAAAGAGCCCGTCTCTTATTTGGCTTAGTAAAACATTTTTAGGTTAATTATTGCATTATCTCAAAAATTTGGATACAAAGGGAGAAGTTTCGCCCCGGCGTAAAAAATGTCCTGACGGACCTTCACCAAGAAATTCAGAAAACCAGGATTCATGTTCAATCTCCTCATTGAGAATCGCCATTGCTAAATCATAGGTACGATGATCCTTTCCGGCAGTCAGGTTACAAATATCTGTATATCCCCGAACAGCACACCGCTCGGCTTCTACCAAAACCTTAATAATTTCTTTGGTATTGTTCCGGTCTTTGGGTAGATTTGCAGGAGGGCAAGCGGAAATATCATGAAATTCTTTCATATCATCTGGCAATTTACCGCCAAGTTCATAAATACGTGGTATTAATGCTTCAAAATGATTACGGTCCTCAATCCTTGCTGTTTCAGCTATTTCTTTGACACCTTCACCTTCCAACCCAATCAGATTGGCTCGAAGAATCGTGTAATAATAAAATGTAGTCAATTCCGCTGACGCATTCTTAACGAGCAAGTTTACTAATTTATCAACGTCAACCCCTGCTTTCTTTACCATTTCTATCGCTACTCTAGCCATTTAAAAATCCTCCTTATTAAATAAAATTTATAATTACTAAATATAAATAGTTCTACTTTAATAATATATATTAATAGTCATTTTTACTATTTAGTAACTATTACTAATTATATAACCTAAAAATCTTTTTATCAACAATTTTTTTTGTTTTTTTCGATAAAATAAATAATAAGAAATGCAAGTGAAAGATAATATATTTGACGTTGTTATCACCTGAGAATCCATTGATGAATAATTGCAGCTCCTGTCCAGGCTGCAAAACTGAAAATTAGGACCACAGGAAGAGATAAATTCCTTTTAAAGCAATAAAGTGCTACCAAAAAGAAAAAAATACTGGGCAGAATACCCCAAATTGCACCTCTGGTAAAATCCTGCATAATAG
>CAZPII010000072.1:0-7913 GCA_964586485.1 uncultured Atribacterota bacterium
GTAACGATAATGCGAATAAAACAGTTGAAAAATACTGGGATTTTGCAAATCATCTAATTGTTAAATATCATAACAATTATGTGAATATACCAAAACTGTCTACACATCCAGAAATTCCCGACTTTAATTACTGGTTCAATTCCGCGTTAGAATACCAGAAAGAGGTAAGAGGAAGAGAATTACCAGAAGATTACTATTAAGCTACTAATTTCAAATAGCTAAGTTTTTAATTTAGTTGAATTGAAAACTAAAAGAAGGGTTTTTGAGATTAAACTTTAATCTCAAAAACCCTTCTTTTCTTTTCTATAATTGCAATTTTACATATTAAAATTACTTACTGAAGCTACTTCATCATAATGCTTAGAAAAACCACTCCTTCGAAGGCCTGAATGTGGAAATATATTAATGAGTCAATCCCAAGTTTTCTGCAAAACTAGTTCCTATGCAATCTCTCCTTGGTCTTTCTTTAAAGAATATCTGAATATCACCCTGGCTATTCCCTGTTTCTGATAAAAGTTTGGTGTAGCCTCATTTGGATTTAATTAAAAATTATAAGATTATGCTTCGAATAAATATATACATATCTGGGAAAACTTTTCAAGAAATGATTTAATAGTTGACCTGTCCCAGATTTTACCTTATAATGATACCGAGTAGATAACATAAATAATTTGAATATTTTAAGCTATCTATATCTATAAGTTTAAAGTAATTTGATTTCATTTCTAAGGTTAATAACCTTTTAACCAGGTATAGAGGGATTACGCTATATATAAACAATATTAAATAAAAGTTAATCATCAAAACAGATTAACTAAACCCATTATTGTGTACAAGGAGGTGATTTTATAGATTAGATGATAATATAAATGCTTTTAATGTATAGGAATTGTTAGAAATTTATTAAAAAAGGAGAAAAAAGTTAATGAAAAATAATTATAGATTTTTGTTGGTTATCTTGATAGTTTTATTGCTGGCATCTTTCGCAACCGCAACTGTTTCTGCTACTTCCAAACCGGTTTTGCATGGTAGAGATTGGGTAGCAATTACCGGTAAACCATTAGCCGCTACTGCCGGGGCATTGATTTTTGAAAGAGGCGGAAACGCCATGGACGCTGCTGTTGCTATGCTGGCAGCTACTTGTGTTATGACTGATTCGTTGCATTTTGGCGGTGAGACCCAGACTCTGGTCTTTGATCCTGAAGCGAATCAGGTTTTTGGTGTGAATGGTATGGGGCATGCCTATACCGGAGCTACTCCGGAATTCTTCTTTGAACAGGGGATGGCCTTCCCGCCCAACTATGATGTACTGGCTGCTTCTACTCCGGGTACCCCGCGTGGTTTGATGTACCAGTTGGCTGAATGGGGAACTATGAGTCTGGCGGAAGTCTTGGAACCCGTCATTCTAATGGCAGACGGCTATCCCATTGAACAACAAAGAGTTGATTCAATTGAAGGTAGAAAAGATATGATTTCTGAATGGAAATATTCAGCACCTATTTACTTACCTAACGGCGGAGAAGCACCAAGGACGGGTCAGATTTTTGTGCAGAAAGATTTAGCTAATATGTTCCGTAAATTGGTAGAGACCGAGCAAAAGGCATTGGCTAACGGTGCATCCCGTAAAGAAGCTATTTATGCAGCAAATCATCGTTTCTATGCCGGTGATATTGGTCAGGAATTTGTCAGATCAAGTCAGGAACAGGGTGGACAGCATACCATGGAAGACATGTATTATAGTGGAATAGAATTCTGGGAAGAGACTAAAGAAGAACCCATTACCGTTAATTACAAAGGTTTGGATGTCTACAAACTGACTTCCTGGACCCAGGGTCCTGTGTTACTGCAGATGCTCAATTTGCTGGAATTGGTTGATATGTCTCAGTATGAACGCGGTACTGCCGAATACATTCATATGGTCTATCAAATAATGAACTTGGCTTATGCTGACCGTGATTTCTACTATGGTGACCCGAAATTTGATCCTCAGACTCCTTTAGAAGGTCTGCTTTCCAAAGAATATGCAAAAGAAAGATTTAAGTTGATAAACTGGGAAGAAAATGATCCTGATGTAGGCCCTGGAGATCCGTATCCTTACCAGGGAGAAGAAAATCCGTTTAAAGACAAACTGGCCAACTGGAAGCCCAATGTAACCGGCATTGCCTGGAATGATGAGATAGAAGAACGCTTTTTTGCGGGAACTACCTCTGTGCAGGCCACTGATGCCAAGTCAGGAATGGTTGTTTCGATGACTCCTAGTGGTGGCTGGGTCCCAGTTGTTATTGCCGGATATACCGGTGTGGGAATGAGTCAGCGGATGCAACAATTTGTTGTTGACGAAAACTTAAACCCATATAATGTGGTTCAACCACATAAACAACCAAGAGTGACCTTGACACCAAGCTTAGTTATGAAAGATGGTCTTCCGTACCTTTCTATGGCAGTACAGGGTGGAGATTCTCAAGAGCAAAACACAATTCAACTCTTCCTTGATATTGTTGAATGGGGCTTAGACGTACAAGAAGCTTGTGAAGGCGCTCAATTCATCAGTTCACAAATGCAGAGCTCCTTTGGTGATCATTCTCAATACCCGGGTAGAATTAGACTTGATACACGTATTGCTATGGAAGAAGCCGAGAAATTGGAAGCCATGGGCTATGATGTCAGCTGGCAAAGTGAATGGAGACCAAACTCCGGACCAATCAATGCTATTTGGTATGATTGGGAAAATCAGACTTACTGGGGTGGTTCCAGTACTCATGGTGATGATTACGGTATAGCCTGGTAATAAGTGAGGTCAAGTAAAGACTAACTTCATCGTGTTTGAGGGTTGGAAGAAGAAAACTGAAGAAAGTTAGTAAAAAAGAAAAAGAAAAAATAAGGGTGCTAAATTTAGCACCCTTATTTTTATTCTATTTATTGGCTATTTATTTCACTATAATTAATTTAGTTTTCTTCATTTACCAGGTCAAATGCATCATATCCTGCTCAACACTGTTCATTACCAACCCCTAAATCCTTGCCACTCCGCTATCCCTGGCAGCTTTTGCAACTGCTTCAGCCTCAATATTGATTACTTCAGGATGGAAGACATTGGGAGTAATGTTTTCAGTATTGAGTTCATTTTCTGGAATTACAGTGGCTATAGCATAGGCAGCTGCCAGTTTCATCTCTTCATTGATATGGCTGGCCCTTACTTTTAAGGCACCTTTAAAGATTGCCGGGAAGCAAAGGCAATTGTTAATCTGGTTTGGGAAATCAGAGCGACCTGTTGACACTATTTTAGCACCCGCTTTTATTGCTTCCTCGGGATATATTTCTGGAACAGGATTTGCCATGGCTATGATGAAGGGATCTTTGGCCATTGTTTTGACCATCTCGGGAGTTACTGCTCCTCCTACGGATACACCAATAAAGACATCACTATCCTTTATGGCATCAGAAAGAGTACCTTTAAGATTATCCTGGTTGGTAACTTTGGCAATTTCCTCTTTGGCAAAATTCATATTTTCTTGGCGTCCCTTATAGATAATACCCTTAGAATCACAAACGATAATATCTCTGGCACCGGCGGAAAGAAGGAATTTAGCTGTAGCTATAGATGCAGCTCCGGCACCGTTCATGACGATTTTGACATCTTCAATTTTTTTATTTAATACTTTCAAGGCATTGATTAATCCTGCCAGGGTAACTACTGCAGTTCCATGCTGATCGTCGTGAAATACCGGTATATCCAGGGATTCTTTCAATCTTTGTTCGATCTCAAAGCATCTGGGTGCACTGATATCTTCCAGGTTAATTCCGCCTAAGGAAGGGGAAATAAGCTGAACAGTCCTAACAATGTCATCAGGGTCCTTGCTGTTAATACAGATAGGGAAGGCGTCTACACCAGCAAAGTGTTTGAACAGGGCAGATTTACCTTCCATGACCGGTAGGGCAGCCTCCGGACCGATATCACCCAAACCTAGAACAGCTGATCCATCGGTAACTACGGCGACCATGTTGCCTTTGGTGGTGTAATCATAAACACGAGACGTGTCCTCATGAATTTTACGGCAGGGCGCGGCTACACCGGGAGTATAAACGACCGCCAGGTCATGCATATTCTTTATCTTGGTCTTCCCGACAACCTCAATTTTCCCCTTGTTTTCCAGATGCAGTTTTAAAGCCTCTTCATTGATATTCATTTTGATTCTCCTTTATTCTTTAAAATTATGTTTATTTTTTTCAACAAAGTATATTATATATTATAAAAAGTTTATGAGTCAATTCAAATTCTTTTAATCTGTAAATATTTTAAGTATTTTTAATAATTTTTGACAAAATATTTTCCATATGATAATATTTTTTAAGTTTTTTGAAATTGAATATTGAGAATTTTATTTATTAAACTATAATTATGTTTGTTTGATTGATAAATTGATTATTGTTTATTATTTTAATATAAATTCCAAAATTAAGAAAATATAGAGGGATAAAAAAATGCTTCCAGAATTAAATGCAATGAACTGGTTTTTAGCTTTCCTGCCTATTTTGATGATTTTAATTATGATGATAAAATTTCATTGGAGTGGGGGAAGGGCAGGTGCGGCAAGTTGGCTTATTGCGTTATTAATAGGGTTTCTCTTTTTTGGTGCCAATAGTAAGGTAATGTCTGTCGCCTCAATAAAGGGTTTGTGGAATACTATTTTTATTCTTTATATTATTTGGGGTGCGATGGGTATCTACAATATCGTTGATAAAGTAGAGGGATTTGAAGCAATTGCCAAGGTATTCGCCAAACTAACTCGTGGCAACAGGTTAATTCAGTTACTCGTAATTGGCTGGGCTTTCCCCTCTTTTCTTCAGGGTGTTTGTGGTTTTGGAACACCGGTTGCAGTAGCTGCTCCTCTGCTTATTGGATTAAAATTTAGTCCGATTGTTGCCACAGTTACTGCTTTATTAGGCCACTCATGGGCGGTTACTTTCGGTTCCCTGGGTTCTTCTTATGCCGCATTATTATCTGTAACCGGATTAAATCCTGAGCAAATAGCCTTTTGGGCAAGTATTTTTTTGGCTGTTACCTGTGTCATGGTAGGTTTTTCGATATGTTTACTATACAACGGTTTTAAGGGGATTAAAGAAGGATGGCATCTCGCACTTTCTATTTCTGCTGTAATGGGTCTGGCTCTATTTTTGTCGGCAAGTTATGTTACTCCCTATCTCGCTTCAACAATTGCAGGCATACTTGGTCTCATATTTGGCGGATTAATTTTACCTAGAATATTTCACTATGATAAAATAAGTGTTGGTGTTGAACCTGAGCCAGAAAAAGAATTGCAGGGAATTAATTTTCATGTTGCTTTTGCACCTTACTACATCTTAATAGCTATTGTTTTTCTGGTTTATCTTTCTCCTTTAAAAGCTCTTTTATCACCGGTAAAAATTGGACTTTCTTTTCCGGAAACATCAACAGCCTTTGGTTTTATTAATGAAGCGACTACCGCATATTCATCCATCTCAATACTTACTACACCCGGAACGCTTATTGTGCTCACTATTTTTATTTCAATTTTCTATTATAGTGTGATAGGCCTTTGGAAAAAGAGCTATGGACCTGAGAGTATTAAGTCTGTAATGAAACAGGCTTTCCCGGCTACTTTAACTGTAATGACAATGAGCATGATGTCAGTGATAATGATGGAAACCGGTTTGACAGATATTCTTGCCGAAGGGACAGCTAAATTTACCCAATCATTTTATCCTATCTTTTCTCCATTTGTGGGCATATTGGGTGCCTTTATGACCGGGAGTAATACTTCCTCAAATATTTTATTTGGAGCCTTTCAAAAAGATGTAGCCAATATATTAGCATTAAATCCTTTTATTATTGCTGCATTACAAACAACGGGTGGAGCAATAGGGAATGCCGTATGTCCTATGAATGTTGCTTTGGCAACTGCAGTTAGTAAGATTTCCGGGCAAGAAGGAAAAGTTATCAGAAAAACAATGTTATATGCATTACCGATGACATTTATTATTGGTTTATTAGGTTATTTTCTTATTTATTCTTATTAACATTTATTGATAATCTATAAATTTTAGACAATACGCAATATAAAAAAAATATAAAGGAAAAGGTTTTAAAATGACTAAAATGGATCAAAATTTAAAAATTAGATTAGTTGTCATATTTACCTGGATTATTGCCTTGTTTTTGTATGTATTTGTTTTATTAGACTATACATTTGCTATACATATTTCTCTCATATTGTTTTTTATTATTTTTACCTTTACCACAATTTCCTTAAAATGAATTTAGTTAGTTGGATATTGTTATTAAGTATAAAGATTTTAAAGCTTAAGTTATCTTTTATCAGATGATATCTAACAAGACGAGTTATTTTTATATAAATAGTCTAAATGCTAAAGGTGTTCTCTGCCATAGGTTTTGCTTAATTCTTTCAATTTAGGTAAACTGGAATCTTTAACTTCAAGCATCTGTTTTTTTGTCAAGCGCCATTGCCAGTTGGAATCAGCATGAGAAGGAAGATTCATCCTGGCCTCTTCTCCTAATCCCAGAATATCCTGAGTAGGGATAATAGCCAAGTTTGCTACTGAAGCTTGAGCCATTCTAATTAACTCCCAGTGGGCATCCGCAGTTCGGATATTTTTCCCAACGTATTTTTTAAGTTGTTTTTTTTGTGATGGTTTAATTTCTCTTTCTAACCAGCCCTGAATAGTATTATTATCATGTGTACCGGTATATACTATACAATTTGTTCTATGATTATGAGGTAAGTGAAAATTATGGGGAAAACTATCATCAAAAGCAAAGAGCAGAACACGCATTCCGGGTAACCCCAACTGATTAATAACTTGAACTACATCTTCGGTGATCACACCCAAATCCTCGGCAATAAATGGTAAATCGGGAAATTGATAATTCAACATATCAAAAAAACTGCCCCCCCCTCCGGGTACCCATTTTCCGTTGATAGCAGTTTTTTCCTCAACCGGTATTTCCCAGTAGGCAACCAGGCCTCTAAAATGATCAATTCGCAACAGATCAAACAGTTGCAAATTATGGTGAATACGGTTTATCCACCAGCGGTATTTTTCTTTTCGATGTTCTGACCACCGATAAACAGGGTTTCCCCAGAGCTGTCCGGTTTCACTGAAATAGTCAGGTGGGACACCAGCTTTAAACAGTGGATTTTTATTTCTATCCAGTTTAAAAAGTTCTGGATTAGCCCAGACATCAGCACTGTGATAGGTAACATAGATAGGTATATCTCCGATAATATTAATATTTTTTTGATGACAATATTTTTTCAATTTATTCCATTGTCTGAAAAAGAGAAACTGAATGATCTTATATTTTCTTATTTTCTCTGTCATTTTCTTTTGGCTTGATTGTAAAGTATCACAATTTCGTTCTCTGATGGCAACAGGCCAATTATTCCATTTTTGATCTGGGTAATGGAACCGTAATACCTCAAAGAGAGAAAAATCATCCAGCCAGAAACTCTGTTGCTGACAGAAGTGCTCGAATTCCTCCTGCAAATCAGGTACCTGTTCAAAAAAGCAACATGCTTTCTCTAACAATTTATTTTTTAACGGGTATACTCTGGCAAAATCAACATTTTGCTGCTCAGGTAGACGGTTATTGTTTAAATCTTCTTTAGTTAATAACCCATCCAGATAAAGCAGTTCAGGACTAATAAAAAGAGGATTACCGGCAAAGGCAGAACAGGAGTGATAAGGAGAATTTCCGTATTTTAATTCTGTAGGATTCAAAGGTAGTACTTGCCAGAAATGTTGGTCATTTTTTGCCAGCAGGTCGGCAAACTGATAAGCCTGTGGACCTAAATCTCCGATACCAAAACGAGAAGGCAAAGAGGAAATATGCATTAATAAACCACTGTTACGAT
>CAZPII010000073.1:0-7840 GCA_964586485.1 uncultured Atribacterota bacterium
ACCTGAAATCCCTAAGGCAACATAAATTGCCGGGGCTTTATGTCCAACAGACCAAAAAACACGATCCCGTTCTTCCCATTCTGGATTAGCCGGATCGTGTTTTATATGCTTGAGATAGAGAGCGGTAGCTACATCCATAATAGAAAGCGTTCCTCCGGTATGTCCGGATCCGGCAGCTGTGAGGGCTACCATATTATAAGCTTTCATTTCTTTTGCTTTTTCAATCAGCTCGGTGATTGAATATTCTTTCTTTATTTTACCTGTTTTTGAATTGATGATTGGCATAAAACCCCCTAAATCTTCTCATTTTTTTTAGTATCTATTTCCAATTGTTCTTTCAAAGCTACCAAACCGCTTCTCTTGCAATTATTTATATGATCTCTTAAAGAATTAACTGCCCTGGTAATATCGCTATTTAGAATCAATTGAATAATTTGAATATGTTCATTCAAAGATCTTTCACATAGTGGATCCAATTGCTGGGAAATGCTAACAAAAGGATAAATTCTTAAATATATGTCGTATAACTTTTTATTTGCAGAAATTTTTACAATTTTTAAATGAAATTTCCGATCTGAGACACGATAATTTAATAATTTTTTTTCTTGATTTTTCTCACTCTTTATGTTTTGAGATTCCATTAAAAGTTGATTAAATTCATTGCTGTCTATGTTGTTCTTTTTGATACCCTGTTTTAATGAAAAACACTCAATTAACTCCCTTAATTCATATATCTCTTCCATATCATCATAAGATGGGTTTACAGTATAATAGCCCTGTCTGGGTTTGTATTCTAGAAGTTCATCTTTTATTAATAAATTTAGTGCCTCACGTATGGGTGTTTGACTCACACAAAAGTATTCGCAAAGCTCTCTAATGCCAATTCTTTTCCCCAAATTCATATCCAGATTGATAATCATTGTTTTAATTTCATTATAAATCCTATCAGTTACTGTTTGATTTAAATTCATAAAAAATCCTTACCTAATTACTGTTATTCTATATTATATATTTTATAATATATATAATATGGCTTATTTTGTCAATAAAAGAATTGCCTCAAAACTAGTTTTAACTATTTTCTAATTTCTAACTTATGCTCAATCATTTTTATTCAAAGTAAAACATAAAAAAATACAAATATTGTTTCTTTTTCTCGTTCTTTTAAGATTCTGTCTTTTTTTTAATTAATTAAAATATCTATTTTATTACTTGCTTAACAAAAAGAAAATATACTGTTATAATAAAAACAACATTTTTTGGAGTAATAATTCACCATGGCAAATAAAAAGGAACAACATGAATAAAGCTAAATTATGTTTGAGGAGTTAAAATGAATATTAAAAAAAACAGCTTTCCAGAGGTTCCTCTTGAACAGCTTCGATGGTATTGTGATCTAGAGGAAGCTGATTTTGCCTCTACAGACAATCTTAAGCCCTGTGACAAGATATTGGGTCAGGAAAGAGCATTGAAAGCTCTGGAATTGGGACTTAACATGGAGTATTTGGGATACAACCTCTTTATTACCGGAAAATCCGGAACAGGCAGAAGTACTACCATTAAAAAATTGCTGAAGAATAGAAATAGAAAGAATATAATCTTTGACGATAAATGTTATGTTTATAACTTTAAAGATCCCGATATGCCCAAAGCAATTAGTCTCCCGGCAGGACAGGGCAAACAATTCAAAAAAGATATGGAAAATCTGGTAAATACCTTAAGAAAGCATATTCCTTCTCTATTGGAAAGTGAAAAATACCAGAAAAGCAAGGACGTAATTACTGACAATTTTAAAAAGAAACAACATGCAATTGTTAAAGAATTTGAGGATAAAGTAAAAGCAGAAAATTTTACCGTTGTTCAAGTACAGATTGGACCATATTCCAAACCGGATATTTTTCCTATAATTGATAAAAAACCAACTAATCTGGAAAAGCTGGAAAATATGGTTGAAGAAGGTAAATTTTACAGAGAAGAGTTTGAAAAAATTAAACAAAAACATCAAAAATTCACCAATGAAATAAACCAAATTTCTAAAAAGATTAATAAATTACAAAAAGAATTAAGTAAAAAACTGCATGATCTGGAAAATAAAATGGTTGCTCCCCTTGTAGAAGAAGAAATCGGGGAAATACAAAAAAAATATGATAATAGATCTATTGATTCTTATCTTAATGAAGTAAAGAAAAATGTACTGGAAAATATTAGTCGCTTTCAGGAAAAGGAAAACCAATCTCCAGCTATCCCGGGATTGAAGCTACCGCAAGCAAAAGATACTTTTACTGATTATTCAGTCAATGTCCTGGTAGACAACTCCGAAACCGAAAATTCACCTGTTATCATTGAAACACATCCTTCTTATAAAAATTTATTTGGCATGATTGAAAGAAGAATGGACCGAACCGGACACTGGGTCACTGATTTTACTAAAATAAAAGCCGGTTCATTATTACGTGCAAATGGTGGATTTTTGGTGGTGAATGCCTTGGATTTGCTTCTGGAACCTGGAGTCTGGCCGGCATTGAAACGAACACTATTAAATCAAAAAATTGAACCCGAGACCTATGACCCCTTCCCTATGTTCAGCACCTCAGCACTTAAACCTGAACCAATTGAGTGTAATGTCAAGGTCATTATGATAGGAGATCCCATTATCTATCAACTTCTTTACTTCAGAGACCAGGACTTTGAAAAAATCTTTAAAATAAAAGCAGATTTTGATACAGTTACTGAAAATAATGCTCAAAACATCTATCAATATGCCTGTTTTATTAAACAACTCTGTGAAAGGGAAAAATTGCAGCCTTTCGACCATACTGGAATCGCCGGTGTTATTGAATATGCTGTGAGGTTGGCCAGAAGAAAAAACAAAATATCAACACACTTTAATAGCCTTGTTGATCTGCTCAGAGAAGCAGATTACTGGGCAAAAAAAGAAAAAGTAAAAGCCATTCAAAAAAGACATGTAACTCGTGCTATAAAAGAAAGAATCGAGAGACTGAATCTCATTGAAAATAAAATTCAGGAAATGATTGATCAGGGCACTATTATGATAGATACAGAGGGTTCAGTTGTTGGTCAGGTTAATGGTCTCTCGGTTTACGATTTGGGAGAATATACCTTTGGCAAACCCACGAGAATTACCGCCAAGTCATCTATGGGGAGGGCTGGGATTATCAATATTGAAAGAGAGGCTGACTTAAGTGGAAAGACACACAACAAAGGAATGCTTATCCTTAGCGGGTACCTTCGGTCAAAATATGCTCAGGATAAACCGCTGACCATTAGTGCCAGCATCTGTTTTGAACAATCCTATTCCGGGGTTGACGGAGACAGCGCCTCTTCAACAGAGGCTTATGCACTTATTTCCAGTATTGCTAATATTCCACTAAGACAGGATATTGCCGTTACCGGCTCCATTAACCAAAAAGGAGAAATTCAGTCCATTGGAGGGGTAAACCAAAAAGTTGAAGGTTTTTTTGATGTATGCAAAGCGAAAGGCTTAATAGGAACACAAGGTGTGATGATTCCCGAGACCAATATTCCAGATCTTATGTTAAGAGAGGATGTTGTGGATGCCATTAAAGATAATCAATTCCATCTCTATACGGTAAAAAATATCGACCAGGGAATTGAAATACTAACCGGGAAAAAAGCTGGACAAAAACAAAAAAATGGTAAATTTGCGAAAAACTCTATTAATGATTTAGTTAATAGGAAACTTCTTGAATTTGCAGTTAAATTGAAAGATTTTGATGAAGAAAAAGAGTAAAATCAGTAAAATAATAGTTGTTAAGTATTTTTATGCTATTATACTTATAAATATATACTATAAAATTTGACCAGTATTTTTATAAATAATTTTTATACTTTAAATATTCAGGGGGATATAGTAATGAAAAATTCAGGAATAATGAGGATCTTGTTTGTCTGTCTTCTCTGCTATTTTTTTCTTTTAACTTTTTTAACTTCAGCAAATGCTAATAATAACATTCAGCTGGAGGAACTTCTACAATCCATCATAGAAGAAAAAACAACTATTCCCGATACTTACACTTTTATTAATCTAGGAAATTTTTTTATAGATCAGGAACTTTATCAGCAAGCTCATGATGAATACAAGAAAGCTTTAGAGAATGACTCCTCTAACAAAATGGCATTGGTAAATCTTAGCTATTCTCTATTCAAAATGGGAGATTACAAACAGGCACTGAGTTATTTAGATCAATTGACTGCTCATGATACTGCCTATGCCCATGCCTATTATATAAAAGGTATGATTTATAAAGAACAGCGTAAAATGGAAGAAGCAATCGAACAATACGAAAAGGCAGTTGAGCTTATTCCCAATCACCAACAATTAAATGCAGAGTTAGGCCAGCTTTACCTTGATAACCAGCAGTTAGTGAAAGCCAATGAAAAATTTATGGAAATGGGATACTATCAACCCCGTCCACCAATTATGGATAAACTAATTAATTATCAGACCAATGCTTATTGCTACCTTCACCTGGGTAATTATTACCGTAATATTGGTGAATTGAAAAAAGCTCAACAGGCTTATCAAAAAGCAACTCAATTTGAAGATGATAAAAGATCAGCTGCCCTTGCTTACTTCTATCAGGGAGAAATCAATCTAAAGGAACATCAATACGATCGGGCAATTATTGAAAAGAAATTGGCTCAAAAAATATATCCCCTGGGAGATCACAATTTTACTTTTGATAGTTTTGCTGAAGCATTTTTAGAAATTGGCGATACCTATTATCATAAAGGAAATCTTCCGGAAGCACTTAAACACTACGAACTAGCCAGCAGCATGGCTAATGCACGGGACATTCTAGCTCAAGCACATTACAAAAAAGGTTTAACCTATTATAGAAATCAGAACTACAAAAATGCACTAAGAGAAGCAGAAACTGCACTCTCTCTAAATCCTGAATATTTATCAGATCGAGAAAGATTGATCGCTTTACTCATTGCAAACAGTTGGTCAAAGGTTACAAAAAATTAATTTACCTAATTTTATTTAAATTTAGATGTTTTGCCATTATTTTAACTTAATTGTATTGTACAATATAAATTGAAAATTGATTTTATTAATAAAAATCCCTCAAAAAATAGAGAGGAGATCTAAAAATGAATGGGACACAATTTTTAAAAGGTTTAACTATTATTCTTGCTGGTGTTATTCTTTTATTGAACAATCTTAATATTATAGAATGGTCTGTCTGGTATAATATTCTAAGACTTTGGCCATTACTTTTGGTTAGCCTGGGAATAAGTTTAATTTTCAGACGTAGGCTTTCCTGGCTTGCTCCACTGGTTATCTTAATAGGTATTGTTATTGGAGCAAGTGCGAGTTATATGGGAGTTGACTTGCACCTGGAAGGTAAAATTATTACTGAAACTGAAACCTTTCAAAGAGAAATCCAAATGATGCCTGTTATTACAAAAACCGAAGAAAGTCTTGAAGAAGAATTAACTGAATCAGAAACCAGCACTGAATCTGTTATAAGTTCAGAAACTGAAGAAGAAATTACTGATCAAGAAACTGGAAAGGTGCCAAATGTTCAAAAAGCTAATCTCCATCTAAATTATGATGTCGGTGTATTTGTACTAGAATATCCAACTCCTCTAATCTATCAATGCCAGGTCAGCTATCGTTACCCGGAATTCAAGCCCATAGAAGATTATTCAATCTCAGATCATGAGGCAGATATCTATATTCACCACAAACCTTTGCTTGATCAGCAACTACGTAATCCCAAAAACAGAATTGATTTAAAGTTAAATAAAGATGTAGTCTATGATATTTTTATTGAAACCGGGGCTACATCGATAAATTATGATCTGTCAAAATTTAAAGTAGAAGAATTCACCATTAAAAGTGGTGCATCGGATATCAATATAATTGCTCCTCAATATGATTCCAATATTAATATTAACTCGGGTGTATCTAGAATTGAAATTTCCGTTCCCGATAATGTGGGTGCTGTCATCCGTCTGGATACCGGAATTAGTATCAAAGATTTAGGAGAGGATTTTCTAAAACAGGGAAACAATGTTTATATCTCTAATAACTATGAAGATTCTGAATACAGAATCAATATTAATATCGATTCCGGGCTTTCCCAAATTAATATAAATTATATCTAGCTTGTCAAGGGTAGTAAAGCTGCATACATATAGATAAAATACAGATTTATTAATACAGTAAATAAGTGAATATCGCACTCGAGTAGTGGGTGGCTTTGAGAAACCTCTCAAAGATGCTTGCCTTTTCTTAGCCACCCCTTGCTATTCTTTTTGCTTTTAATTTTTTATTTATATTTAACTGAAAAATTTACCAGTAATATAATTCCTTACTATAGGGCTTGAAGTAAACAATAGTCAATATCACGAATTGCCTCATCAAAAAAGTATTCGAAATTTTATCGATGCCTCAGATAAAAAAGTACTCCAAATCATTTTAATTATAGGGCAATTTCTCCTATATTGGAAGAATAAAGTTTTTTCCGATAGAGGGGAGGGTGAGGAGATGTTAACCATGAACCAGAAGAAGGCAGTAACCAAGGAATTGCAAAATAGATACCAAAAAGCAAAAAAGAAGGAGAAAATAATGATATTAAATGAATTTACCCAGCTTACCGGCTATAACCGTTCTTATGCGGCGCGGGCCTTAAGGAAGAAAAAACTATTGGGTTACCTGACCATTCATGATCAACGAGTAAAATACACCTCATCTGGCCAGAAGAGAAAAAAGAGTAAATACTATAACCAAAATGTTCTCATAGCCTTAAAGAAAATCTGGAGGGAAGCTGACTACATCTGTTCCAAGAGACTGGCACCCTTCCTGACTGAGTTTATTGCTGTACTAGAAAAACATGGAGAAATAAAAATTACCCCAGAAGTAAGAGAAAAACTCTGTAGTATCTCTGCTGCCACCATTGATCGTCTATTGGCTGATATTAGAAAGAAACAGCAGATCAAGGGTAGGTCCACTACTAAACCAGGAAGTCTCTTGAAGAAGAATATCCCGGTACGTACTTTCAGTGAGTGGGATAATGCTAAACCCGGCTTCTTTGAGGTGGATCTGGTCAGTCATGATGGAGGTCTTTCCAGAGGCGATTTTATCCAGAGTCTAAATTTCACGGATATTGCTACCTGCTGGATGGAAATGACAGCAGTCAAGAATAAGGCTCAAAGATGGGTATTTGCAGGAATCAAAGAGACCAGAAAGAGATTGCCCTTTGCCGTCTTAGGTTTTGATTCGGATAATGGCAGTGAATTTATCAACCATCATCTTATCCGGTATTGCGAAGAACAGCACATTACCTTTACCCGAAGCCGACCCTACCGCAAGAATGATTCCTGCTACATTGAACAGAAAAACTGGTCGGTGATCAGAAGAACCGTGGGTTATGGACGTTATGATACGGATAAGGAGCTTCAAATCTTAAACCAATTATACGGTTATCTCAGGTGTTATGTGAACTTCTTTCAGCCGGTGAGGAAATTAGTGCAAAAGGAAAGAATCGGAAGTAGGATCAAAAAGAGGTATGATGTAGCCCAAACTCCTTTTCGCAGGGTATTGGCCTCAACTCTTGTTTCAGAGGAAATCAAGATGAAATTAGAAAGACAATATGATATGCTAAATCCAGCACAACTTAAAAGGAAGATTACCAGACTGCAGAATCAACTTTACAAATCAAATATCTTAAAGAAGAATAGAGATAAAGAAACTGCCATGAGTGAAAAATCTCAAAGCAGTTTCGAGTACATTTCTACTTGAGGCAGCGTATCAGCTTTCAAGTACATTTTTATGTGAGGCAACAGG
>CAZPII010000074.1:0-7823 GCA_964586485.1 uncultured Atribacterota bacterium
TTTTCGTCTCATACCATTTATCATAATTTTCTGCTTCTTGATCAAATAATGCCATTTTTTTCTCCTTTTTAAGATAAATTGGACAAAAGATGTCTTTTGATCTGATTAAATTGGTTAGTGGTAACAATCTCTCTTTCCCTGGGTCTGGGTAAAGTGATTTTAACCTCTTCCTTAATTTTAGCCGGGCGGGCAGAAAGAACATAGATACGATCGGAGAGATAAATTGCCTCCTCAATATCATGAGTAATAAATAAAACAGAGGCTTTTATTTTTTCAATAACTTGTAACAACCAACTCTGCATCTTGGAACGAGTGATGGCATCCAGTCCACCAAATGGCTCATCTAAAAGCAGGATATCTTTAGAAAACATATAGGTTCTTAATAAGGCTGCCCTTTGCCGCATACCACCAGATAATTGAAAAGGATATTTATATTCAAAACCCTGGAGGCCAAATAATTCAAGATAGGGAGTCACTTTTTTTCGTGCGTCACTTACACGTTCACCTTTTATAAATAAAGGTAATGCAGTATTGTCTATCACTTTTTTCCAGGGTAATAACAAATCTTTTTGATACATATAACTAACATGGCCAGCTTCTCCGGTACAATCTTCACCGTCAATAAAAACCTTACCCTCATCTATAGCAACAATTCCGCCTATCATATTAAAGATAGTACTTTTTCCGCAACCACTGGGACCAATCAAGGTTACAAATTCATTTTCGTCCAGATAAAAAGAGACATCATCAATAATTAGCATGCCTTCGTATTTTTGCTTAAAATGACTGACTTTTAACTCGATCTTAATTCTCCTCTTTTGGTAAAAATTTATTGCTAAAAGATGTTTCAACATCTAACATTTTATCAATCAATCCGCGCTCAAACATCCATCTGGCATAATCTTCCCAACGTTGTGCTTCCATTATCCCCCAGAAAGGTGCATCAGCCTGATACTGTTGGGCTAAATACTTTTGACTGGCAAGGGCTATTTCTCGGTCAATCTCCGGCGCATGGTTCAGCAAATGTTCTGCCGCTAATTCGGGGTTTTCCATACAATATTGATACCCTTTCTCTGTAGCTCTCAGAAATTTCCGGACTAATTCGGGTTCTTTTTCCAGCAACTGTTCTCTGACAATAATCACCGGCGTATAGAAATCTAATTCCGGGGCATAATCCTGTAGTAAAATAAAATTTATAGGAAAATCTTTCACTTCTGCTGCCACTCCATCCCATCCATAATAAATCCAGGTATAATCCACATATTCCCGGACAGCGGAAAAGAAATCAATTGCTCCAATAGTCACAATTTCAGTTTTTTCAAAATCAGCATTATCATTATCCATTAACGCCTTGATCATTGCCTCTTCTACCGGTGATCCCCAACCACCGTATTTTTTCCCTTCAAAATCACGGGGACGCTCTATCCCCTTTTCTTTAGGAGAAGCAAAACCAGATGTATTATGCTGAATAATAGCAGCTATTGCCACAACAGGTAAGGATTCTTGGGAGGTCCGGGCATAAGTTACCTGTTCCTGATAACTGATTCCGAATTCCCCCTGACCTGCAGCAATCAATCCGGCTGGACCACCCTCTGAGGGCTGAATAATGCTAACATCCAATCCTCCCTGCTGGTAATATCCTTCTTCAATTGCGACATACATTCCCGTGTGATTGGTATTGGGAACCCAATCCAGTAATACGGTAATTTCCCTCAAATCCTGGTTTTGCCGAGCATTAATTGTGAAAAACATAAAGAAAGATAGAAAAAAAGTTAAAAATAAAATTGATAAATATTTTTTATTTGTAGAAAACATACTAATCACTCCTCTCGTTTCTTATTTTATCTCATTGCCCTTTTCCAGGGCATGACAATAAACTGAATTAATTCAATTATTTTAAACAAGACCATGCTTAATATCACAATAATTAAAATTGTGGCAAAAACTTTATCCAGAGCAAAGGATTGCCTCACCCGGGTCATATAAACACCGAGTCCGGCTTTGCCCCCCATCCATTCTCCGATAACAGCACCGATGATGCTGTAAGTGGTGGCAATTTTGAGGCCTGAAAAAAAACTTCCCAATGAAGCAGGAAATTTAGCCAGATAAAAAATCTGCCAGCGGCTTGCTTTCATTGATTTCATTAAATTTAACAAATCCTGGTCAAGTGAACTTAATCCTTCCAAAAGACTTATGACAATAGGGAAAAAACAGACCAGGATGACAACTATTACTTTTGGTAAAATTCCAAACCCAAACCACATTGCAAAGAGGGGAGCCAAAACCATGATAGGAATTGTTTGTGAAACAACCAACAAAGGTTGCAGTGCTTTTCTGATTATAATAAAATTATCCATCAATATAGCCAATATAATTGATAAAGTTATAGCAATCAACAAACCAGTTAATGCCTCCTGTAAGGTAGTATATATATGTCCGGTGATTGTCGGAAATATACTAATACATACTGTAATTACATCCCAGGGTGAAGGCAGAATATACCGGGCGATAATCCCCTTATCAACAATCAATTGCCACACAATAATAATGATAGATATAAACAATACCGGAATTGCTTTATCTCCTATATTTGCCCACTTTTTCATCAATTGTCACACCTGTCTTCTTGTAATCAATTTTTACCAGAGATACTACCCTTGATGCCCCTTGTTCAATACAAATTTGCTGAACTTTCTTTACAATCTCAAGTAATCCATCCAGCTCACCTTCCATGGTTGTTTCCATAGGGCCAACTTCGTACTTTACTCCACAGCTATCAATATAATCTATTACCTTATCAATAACCGGGTACAGCTGTTCTTCGGGAACATAGGGTAATACTTGTAAACCTAATGTAATTTTAGCCATTTTTACCTCCAAAAAAAATGCCATTACCTGTACAAAGGTAATGGCATAGGGTTCTGATTATTTAGTGGTTACTTCCCTCCGCTAGAATTACCTAGGTCAGGTTAAGGGGTCAAAGCAAAATGCTTTTTCTCAGCAAGTAGCTCCCCCAGTAACTTGATATATTAAAATTCTAGTTAAATTATATCACTTCTATTTTTTTTGTAAAGAAAAAACAATGGTACGTCTGTGTCAAATTTTAAATAATACAAATTATTTGAAAATTAAAAATTTATATAATATGATTGAAATACAAGAAGTTTAGAGGGTTTAATCATATGGATAAATCGCTTGAAAGAATTGTAATCACTGGCAATGGGGAAGATTGGAAAAAAGAAAAAATTATTTATTTCTGTCAACAAGCTGACTATATCATTGCTGCCGATAATGGACTTTCACTACTTAACCGTTTTAATATAACACCTGATCTTATTATTGGTGATCTGGATAGTGTATCACAAACGTTGCTGCAACATTATTCTGAAATACCCATAGAAAAACATCCCAGTAAAAAAAATCTAACCGATTCAGAACTCAGTATTCAAAAAGCTATTAGTATGAATCCAAAAGAAATAGTACTATTAGCCATGACCGGGAATTACTTTGACCACAGCTATGCTGCTATTGTTAATCTTTTCCGTAATTATAAGCAAGATATTAAAATGAAAATCATTACCTCTAACTCAGTTATTTTTCCGGTTACTGAAAGGATGTCTCTACCTAACCTGAAGGGAAGAAGATTTTCATTGTTTCCACTAAGTCCTATCAAGCATATTTCCCTGATAGGATCTCAATATAACTTTTCAAAAGAAAATCTAACCATCACAGATTACAGTATCAGTAATGTCGTTGTTGATAGTAAACTGGAAATTAATTTTGAAAAAGGAAGTCTTTTTTGTGTACTCTTTGATCCGGGATTTCAATGATTATTTCTCTACAGCTTTTTTTATTCTTTTAATACCCTCAACAATATTTTCCCGAGAGGTAGCATAAGATAGTCTGACATATTCTTGATTTTCTTCCTGGTTCTTTTTACCAAAACAACTTCTGGCAAGTACCGCTACTCCGGCATCATGCAAGAGATATTGCTGAAGTTCTTTAGAATCCTTCAGGTTTAAATTTTGGCAAGCCCCGGTTACATTGGGAAAAACATAGAAGGCTCCACCCGGATTTGTACAGGAAATTCCTTTGATATCATTCAAGGCTTCAACAATAATATCCCGTCGGGAATGAAACTCTTTAATCATAGCCAGGGAACCTTCCTGTGTTCCATCCAATGCTTCAATGCCTGCCATCTGTGTAAAGGTAGCAGTACAGGAAACTGAATTTGTTGCCAAGCGGGTAAATTGTTTTGCCAACTCGGGATTCATTACCCCAAAACCCAAACGCCAGCCAGTCATGGCATATGTTTTGGAGAAACCGTCCAATACAATAGTCCTTTCTTTCATGCCTGGTAAAGAAATAATACTATGGAATTTTCCATCATAGACCATATTACAATAAATTTCATCAGAAAAGACCCAGATATCATTTTGGATTGCTAAATTGGCAATTTCCTCTAAATCTTGCTGGGTTAAAATACCACCGGTGGGATTTTGAGGTGTATTAATAATAATTAATTTTGTCCGGTCTGAAATTTTTTCTTTTAAAATATCAATATCAAATCGAAAATCTTTTTCTTCCAATAAAGGTAAGGGAACTGCCTTGGCGCCTACAAAATTTATCATGGATTCATAAATTGGATAACCCGGGTTAGGGTAAATAACTTCATCCCCTTCATTGACACAGGCCATAAGAGTGTAAAAGATAATAGGTTTTCCTCCAGGTGTCACTACAACTTCTTCAGGACTAACTTTAGTACCTCGACTTTGGGAAATATAGCGAGCTATGCTTTCGCGAAAAGGCATAAGTCCCGCTGAAGGTCCGTAATGAGTGTAGCCTTCATGGAGCGCCTTAGAACCTGCTTCAATAATATTTGATGGTGTATCAAAATCCGGTTCTCCTATGGCAAAACTAACAATATCTTTACCCTGGGATTTCAGTTTGTTAACCTCAGCTAATACTTCAAAAGCTGTCTCCGTTCCCAAGCGATTCATACGATTGGCAATTTGCATCATTCAATACCTCCTTTATATTTTATATTATTATATTATATTCTAAACTTATGATAGATGAAATACTTATTTGGAAATCTCTCGGGATTTCTGAGTCGCTCGCTCAATAGCCTTAATTAATGCTATCCTGAAACCCCCGTCTTCTAATTCTACTAAACCATCAATGGTTACACCCCCCGGAGTTGTTACATCACTCTTTAACAAAGCAGGATGTATCCCTGTTTCCAATACCATTTTTGCCCCTCCCAAGATTGCTTGAGCAGCTAATTTTTGAGCAAATTCCCTTGGTAAACCCATCCTTACTCCTCCATCGGTAAGAGATTCTATCACCATATAACTGTAGGCCGGTCCACACCCGGACAGCGCCGTAACGGCATCCATAAGGTCTTCTCGGTCAATTGTTTCTACTTCACCGATCGATTTAAATATTTCTAAGCTGGCTCCAAGATGTTCTTCCTTCGCAAATTTTCCGGGGAACAATACGGTCATACCGGCATTTACCAGAGAAGCGGTATTGGGCATCGCCCGAATTACGGGAATAGATTTATTTAATGTCTTCTCAATAAAAGCGCTACTGATCCCTGCTGCAATCGATATAATAACTTTATCTTCAGTTAATTCTGGTAAAATCTGGGTTAATACTTTTTTTATAATTTGGGGCTTGACTGCTAAAATAATAATATCACTTTTTGCTACTGCTTTCTGATTATCTGCACCTACATGGATTTTATATTTTTCTTGAGTTTTTAAGGCAATTTCATCTCTTTGATCTGTCCCGAAGACTTGTTCCGGTGCAACAGCTTGATTTTTAATCAGGCTGCTAACCAAAATATTGCCCATTTTTCCCAAGCCAATAATTGCAATATTTTTTTTTATTTTCATATAATCTTTTTCCTTTTAATTTTCTTTTTGCTTGTTGGGTACTTTTATCTAGGAAAAGATATCAACAAGGTTAGTTGTTATCATAAAATAAATCTCCGCATTTTGTCAATTAAAAAGAGATATTTTACTAATCATTGGTTTCTCTTTTTCTCTTTTCCCTGGCGATAATATTATCCAAAATTTCGGCACCTTTGAGAATAATATCATAGCATTTTTTTTCTTCTGTTCGGTATTCATCTTTTAACGGTTTGCAATCAAAATCACCCAGCTCTTTATTAAACCGTTCAAATAGTTCTTTTGATATTTCTTTAATTTCGGGGCTTTGGTGGGCATGATCTTTTACAAATAAATAACCCAGTACCATTAGAGAGCCAGTTACCACACCACAGACATTTTCCATGCCCATTCCTCCCCCAAAAGCTGCTGATAACCTGAGACAGTTTTCTGATAAACCCAAATTATAAACTTGATTTGCTCCGTAGAGAATTGTTTCTGCACAATTTAAGTCTTCTTTCTTGCCAAAACCCTGCTCAATCAAGTTTTTTAACATTGCTTTCTCCTCTTTCTGATTTCTGTTATTGCTCATCTTTTACTACCTAATTTAAATATTATAGTTATAGGGATTAAAATTTCTAATTAAATGGTTTTTTGTTTTAAAAAAGCTACTAACTTATCCAAGTCAACATTCCCTCCACTGAGTATTGAGACAATTTTTTTATTTTTAATATTTGCTTTATTCTTCATTATGGCTGCTACAGAAACTGCCCCGGATGGTTCGACTAAAAGTTTTGCGCGTTCTAATAAAAAGATTAATGTATTTTTAATTTCATCTTCTGTAACAAGTACAATCTCATCTATATATTTCTTTACAATACTAAAGGGCTTTTCACCAGGCTTTTTTAAAGCCAGGCCATCTGCTATGGTGTTAACTTGATCCTTTTCAACAATTTTATTTTGTTGCATAGAAAGATACATGGCATTGGCATTTTCCGGTTCTACGCCAAAAACTTTAACCTTTGGATTTTTTTCTTTAACTGCTAAAGCAATACCAGAAATAAGTGCCCCTCCGCCAACGGGACAGAAAATAACTTCTGTGTCTGGTTTCTCTTTCATAATCTCTAAGCCAATCGTTCCATGCCCTGCAATTAAAAAATCATCTTCAAAAGGACTCAAATAAGATAATCCTTCATTCTCAGCAATATCCATAGCCCTTCTTATAACATCATTTGAATTTTCCCCATATATTAAAACTTCTGCTCCATATCCCTTTGTAGCATCTATTTTGGTTTTAGAGGCATGCTTTGCCATGACTATGACTGATCTAATATTAAAAAGTCCGGCAGCATAAGCAACTGCTTGTGCCCAATTTCCTGCAGAGCAGGTTACTACCCCTTTTGCCTTTTCTTCTTCGGTTAAATTCAGCATAACATTGATAGCTCCTCCAAGTTTAAAGGAACCGGTAAGCTGAAGATTTTCCGGTTTTAAAAAGACCTCATTGCCGGTCATCCGACTCAATGTACCAGAATATTGCAATAAAGTGGGGTTTTTATATTTTGTCACCTTTTTATAGGCTTTCAAAATATCATCATAATTTATCATTTAACCACCTTCTTTTCTGTTATTTGTCAATTTGTAAACATTTCAAATTTTATCATAATATAATTTTGGGAAATTTTCTATAGATAATTTTTTTAAATATATATTGTACTAATTTTAATTAGTTAAGGAAAACTGATTGTCTGATAGCCTTTTTTGTATGATTAACAGACTGGACAAAAATAACGCCATTCAGATTATCACCTTCCCAATCAAGCCCATCTACAATTATAGTGAAATCAACTTCCTCTCCGGAGGCTAATGAGCTGATAGTTTCTTTTTCATCTTCAAATATATCGACAACTGAGTAATGGAATCCTGTCTTTC
>CAZPII010000075.1:0-7731 GCA_964586485.1 uncultured Atribacterota bacterium
TGGAAAAAACAAAATTAAGGCTGATAAAATAATCATCGATACCGGTGCTAGCCCTTCCAAACCTCCCATTCCCGGTCTGGAAAATATTAGCTATCTTAACTCAACCTCGATTATGGAAATTGAAAAAATACCCGAACATCTTATTATAATCGGTGGCGGATATGTTGGCTTAGAATTTGGACAGATGTTCCACAGGTTTGGCAGTAAGGTTACCATTGTACAAAGAAATGAACAGCTTCTCCCTCTGGAGGACATAGATGTTGCAGAAGAAATTACGAAAATTCTAAAACAGGAAGGATTACAAATAATCCTGGAGGCAAATACAACTAAAATCAATTCATCGGCTAATGAAAAAATACTCCTGACAATTAGTAAAAATGACACCGAGCAAACTCTTGAGGGAAGCCACCTGCTGGTAGCAACAGGGAGAGTCCCGAATACTTCTTTTTTAAATCCTAATGCTACGGGTATAACTGTAGACAAGAAAGGTTTTATACCGATAAATGATCAGCTGGAAACCACTGTTCCGGGCATATTTGCTATAGGTGATGTAAAAGGTGGTCCTGCTTTTACCCATGTTTCATATGATGATCACAAAATAATTCTCAAGAATATTCTTGAAGGTGGCAATGCAAGTACCTCAGAGAGGATTTTACCTTATGTAGTATTCATTGACCCTCAACTGGGGCGTATTGGTATGAATGAAAAACAAGCTAAGGAGCAGGGTTATAATTACCGTGTAGCCAAAATTCCTATGAGCTGGGTAGCCCGAGCTATAGAAACCGATGAAACAAAGGGATTAATGAAAGCAGTTGTCGATAAAAAAACCAAACAGATACTTGGAGCAGCCATTTTGGGTGTTGAAGGTGGCGAATTGATGACCGCACTTCAGATAGCCATGCTTGGCCAACTTCCGTATACAGTGCTGCGTGATGGTATGTTTGCTCATCCTACTCTTTCAGAGTCATTCAATGCACTCTTTGGTTCACTGGGTAATTAAAAAACGAGGTTTTTTTTCTTAAACTTCGGGAAAAACTGATTAATAATTATTAATTTAAAACTTGATAACTTTTTCTTGAGCTAAATAAAGAACAGACTCAGGGTTCTCTCTTAATCTTCTTGATATAAAATAGATATTGGGCTATGGAGGTGAAAAACATCATTAAACCCAGCAGGAGCCAGCTTAAATCATAAGCTCCTCTTAGATCTGCAATATAACCGAATATTGGAGGAGATAAAAGTATACCGCCTCGAATGAATAATAGTGATAAACCTATCGCTATTCCGACCTGTTCTTCTTTCACTATTTCCGTAACAGATGGGAAAAATAGACCATCCCAACCTCGACCGGAAACACCGGCCAAAAAAGCTAAAAAAAATAGAACTGCAAGAGAAGGATTTATTTTTTTTAAAAAAAGGCTGAAGACTAAAGTTGTCAGAAGAAATAATAATCCTAAAATTAAAAAAGCCTTTCTCCGATCAGCTTTTAGAAACCTGTCACAAACAACTCCCCAAACCAACCTACCAAATATACTCCCAAACTGAGCAAATGCGAATCCAAATCCCGCTATACTCTCATTCAAACCATAATCCAGATATAAAAATAGTGTAAAATGGGTAAGAATCGCACCCTCTGTAGCTCCCAAAAAAAATCCGAAAATAGATATCGCTACCAGGTTACTGTTTTTGGTTAAAGCACTAAAACCTTTCCAGAAAGAAATAGATTTTGTATCATATTTCCTTACATTCTTTTGTTCTCCCCCCTTGTCCTGATAAATTAAAAAAATAGGAATTCCACAAAATAAAATGAAAACCCCGGGAATGATAATCGATGTCCGCCAACCAATTAGAATCCCCAATATGGGCAATACACTTGCAGCTAATGCTCCTCCAATCGGAAAGGAAGTACTCCAAATTCCGGTAGCAGTATTCCGCCATCTTCTAGGAAACCATTCGGTAATTCCTTTATTAGTTGCAGAGGGGTTTATACTCATTCCAACACCTGCGCAAGCAGCAAGTCCAAGCAAGATCATGAAGTTGGGAGCCATAGAATGAATAATAAGAAAAAATCCCACAAGCAGAATTCCCAAGACCATACCCCATTTTGCCCCTTTTAGGTCAACTAATCGTCCGCTGAATATACTGAAAATCGAAGAAGCAAAATAAAGAAAAGTACTGTAAAATGCTACCTGTGTCCTTGTTAAGTCAAATTCACTCTGAAAAAAAGGAAATAGAGAAGCAACCCCATCCCGATAGATTCCCATAGCTATTGAAGACAGGGATATAATCAGTAATATACGCCAATTAAAATACTCTTTAGTTTTATTTTGATTTATATTCATATTTTTTGGAACTCATAAAACACCAAATTATTATTCAGGAATTTCAAGCAAAGAGGCCGCTTCTCGGTCAAGAATAAATAGTAGTTTTCCATTAATTGGGTCAATACTGGTAGCCGGTAATACTCTATTTTTTCCTTCTACTACAGTTTTTACTATTTTGGCCTTTTCCCTCCCCAAAACCACAAAATAGATATTTTTTGCCTGATTAAGCACCGGTAAGGTAAGTGTAATTCTTGCATGTTTGAGTCTGTTTAAATTTATCGAATGCACAATACCTTGTGAATGCATGATCTTTGGATCTCCCGGAAAAAGTGAAGCGGTATGACCGTCTTCTCCTATACCCAGGAGAATAAGATCAAAAACCGGCAACTTTCCCGGTTTTATGCAGAAAAAATCTACCAGCATACTCTGGTAAGCATTAGCACTACTTTTGCTGTCTTCCTTGATAGGAATAGCATGAAAATGTTCATCAGGAATCAAATTATGACCAATTAAATTTTCTCGGATTATCTGCTGATTACTATCAGGATGGTTTTCGGGAACAAACCGTTCATCCACCATAAAAACATGGGTATTTTCCCAAAAAATATTTCCGGAATTACTTCTAAGCATTTTAAATAGGGGAATAGGGGTCTTGCCTCCGGATAAGGCAACAGTGAAATTTTCCTTTTTTTGAATGGCTTCAGAGGCAATAGTTAACCATTGGTTAAATATAAACCGATAAGCCTCATCAGAGGCAGCAAATATTTTACAATTAATGCAATTTATCATTATCTATTTCTTAACCATTTTCCTTTAAATCTTTTGTTGAACTATCAATCTTGTTGTTTTATTAATAGTTGAGCCTTTGCTGGTCCCCACGAGCCTGCAGGATAATTGGGAAAATCAAGAGTTGGATAATTTTCCCAGTACCTAATAATTGGATCAACAACAGACCACATGGCTTCAAAACCATCCTGCCGGGCAAATAGAGTAAGGTCTCCTCGGATACAATCCATAATTAAACGCTGGTAAGCAGGGTAGTTTCTCTTTTTAAAGTAGTCCTCATAGCGAAAACTCATTCTTACCCGGTTTAATGATTGACTGAAACCTGGTTCTTTTACATTCATATGGAAAAATATTTCTTCATTTGGTTGTATAGTTAAAGTCAAAGCATTGGACTGCATATCATCAGCAGCCTTCCCCAATAGTTGCAAAGGAGGATATTTAAACTGGATGTGAATACTGGTTAATTTTTCCGGTAATCTCTTGCCAGCTAAAATATAAAAAGGCACACCTGCCCAACGCCAGTTGTCAAGCATAAATCTTCCAGCAAAAAAAGTAGGAACAACTGAATGAAGTGCTACATCTTCTTCCTGTTGATATCCCCCAACTTGTTTATCGTCAACAACTCCGGGACCGTATTGTCCGATAATTGTATAATCTTTTACTTCTTTATCATCCATCTTTTTAATTGAATGAAATATTTTAACTTTTTCATCCCGGATATAATCAGGTGCAAAATTGACAGGAGGCTCCATGGCAATCAGGGCGATAAGCTGCATAGCATGGTTTTGAATAATATCCCGTACAATTCCGGTTTGTTCGTAAAAATGACCTCGTTTTTCAATCCCTATTTTTTCGGCAATTGTAATCCGTACATAGTCTACATATTGTCTGTTCCAAAGCGGTTCAAAAATGCTATTGCCCAGACGGAAATAAAATATATTTTGCACGGTATCTTTGCCCAGATAGTGATCAATTCGATAAATTTGATTTTCCTGGTAATATTTTAATAACTCCTTATTTAACTCTTTTGCCGTCTCTTTGTCCCGGCCAAAGGGCTTTTCAATAATAACTTTAGATTGAAAAATTCCCTGACAAAGGTTAAAAGTATCCAATCTTTGGACGATGGGAAGTACTACCTGCGGTGGGATTGCCAGGTAGAAAATGACATTGGCTTTTTTATTTTCGTTTGGTGGCTTTACAGACTTAATCTTGGGTTCAATTTTCCGGTATACTTCATTTTTAGAGAAATCCCCGGAAAGATAATATATATGTTCCAGAAAAGATTGGCATTTTCCATGATGGTAATTATCCGGGTCAAATTGCTTAATCGCTTGTTGGCATAATTCACGATATTGCAATTCAGACATCTCCGGTAAACCAAGACCAATAATAGAAAAATTTTTTATTAAATCCTGGCTGATAAACAGCTGATAGAGTGTGGGAATTAATTTCCGCTGACTCAAATCTCCTGCTCCTCCGAAAATCACCATAGTAAAAGAAGTATTATCTACTTTATACTGAGGCATATCACATAATTTGGGTATGTTCATGGGATCAGTTTTTGATTTACTGCTTTTTTTGTTCATTTCCACCTCTTTAAATAACCTTGCTGGCCGAATATCACTAATATATCCACAAAAATAACTGTCCGATTGAGAGTCTGGCATATTTTGCTAGGTTATATATTGAACCAATTCGGCAACAGATTTACGTTTTTTAATTCCCGGTTTATCTGCCGGATAACCTATCGGGGTGAAGGCAATAGGTTCCATATCTTGAGGTAGATTGAGAAATTTCCTTGCTGCCTCAGGATCAAAAGCACCGATCCAGCAGGTACCAAGCCCCAAATCTGTTGCGGAAAGAACAATATGATCCATCACAATTGCTGAATCCACATCAACATAATTCCTGCCATCCCTGCGAACCCAATTTTTTCCCGGGATCCCACAAATACCTATTACATAAGGAGCTTGAACAAACCATTCCTGAGGATATATCTTTTTTAATTCATCTTTAAAACTGGCAGTTTTGATGACAAATATTTGGAAACCCTGTCTGTTGGCTGCTGTAGGAGCCAGTCTTGCCGCCTCTAAAACCTTTTCAATTATTTTAGAGGACACATCATCCGGTTTATATGCTCGCACGCTATATCTTTTTTTAATCAATTCCTGAAATTCCATAATCCCTACCTTCCTTCTGTTTTTATTTTACTCTTTGCATTTCAAACAATACTTCGTTATATTACATTATAGTATATTATAATAATCATTATTTACACATCAATCAAATTTTATGTTATTTTTAACTGTCACACTATAATCCCCTGTCCTGCAGCATGTACTTTTAATCCAGATAATCTCGTAATTTTCCACTTCGGGTGGGATGTCTTAACCTTTTAATTGCCTTCTCCTGGATCTGCCTAATCCTTTCCCGCGTTAACCCAAAATCTTTCCCTACTTCTTCCAGGGTATGAGGATGACCTCCAGCTATACCAAATCTTAATTCTAAAACATGTTTTTCTCTTTGTGTCAAAGTTTTCAAAACCTTATCCAGTTGTTCTTTTAATAAAGTATCTCCGGCAATTTTTAGTATTTTAGGTGAATCTTCATCTTCAAGCAAATCCCCCAGATTTCGGTCATCTTCCTTGCCAATTGGACTTTCCAGGGAAATAGGTTGCTGGGCAATTTTCATAAATCCTTTGATTTTTTCCTCTGGCAGCTCCATCTTTTCGGCAATTTCCTCAACAGAAGGCTCTCTACCCAGATCCTGCATTAAAAGTTTTGATGCTCTTACCATCTTATGAATCATATCCACCATGTGTACCGGAACACGTACTGTTCTTCCCTGATCAGCGATAGAACGGGTAATAGCCTGTCTGATCCACCAGGTTGCATAAGTACTGAATTTATTGCCAAGTTTATAATTAAACTTATCCACAGCCCTCATCAAACCTATGTTTCCTTCTTGAATCAAATCCAAAAATAGCATCCCTTTACCTACATAATGCTTAGCAATACTAACTACTAATCTTAAATTTGATTGTGCAAGAATTCTTTTGGCTTCCTTGTCTCCTGCTTCTATCCGTTTGGCTAATTCAATCTCTTTATTTGCAGTTAACAATCTAATATGACCAATTTCTTTAAGATACATTTTAACCGGATCATCCAATTTTATTTCCCTGTCAATTGGCAAAGAATCTTTCTTGGAAATTGATACTGTTTTTATTTTATCCTGAGGGCTTTTATTTTTGATTATCTCAGTAACTCCCTTTTTTGTTTTATATATTTTTTTGGGGATTTTTTGGGTGGCTTTCGAAAAAATCAGAAAAATACTGCTATGCCAACAAACTGACTATTCCAAATAACAAAAACCCCCTCAGTTTTTCCACTGAAGGGGTTTTTGTTATTTTAACTATAATTAATAGCGTCTTCGATTATCGCTAAAATCTCTTCTGGGTTGCTGTGGTTTAGCTTCATCAATCTTCAATGGCCGATCATTAAAATCGGTATCGTGTAAAGCGTCTTTTGCTGTGTTGGCTTCTTCTGAAGAAGACATTTCTACAAATCCAAAGCCTTTGCCCTGAATGATATTAACACTTTTGACAGTGCCATGATTAGCGAAAAGTTCTTCTAATTGTTCGTTAGTTACAGAATAATTTAAATTTCCTACGTAAAGTTTGCTACCTTGCATCTTTTTTACCTCCTTTTGAAATATTTTCCAGCAACATTTAATTTAGAGGTAAACCGGTGCAAGATAAAAATACTCTATTTCATTTATTACTGTATATCAATCTTATTAGAATGATTGATATCTAATGTTATATATTTTTATTTATAACATCATCTTTTATTTTTTAATTATATCTTATTATACACTATTTGGGAGAATTGTCAAACATTTGTTTTCATAAATTAATATTGTCTTAAAGAGATTTGCTGAGAGGTAAAACTATTTTCTGGTATATTTTCGGGTAGCAAATCTTTGTCTTTATGGTAAAAAGGCTAAATCTTCACTTATCCCCTAAAAAAGTAAATCCTGACTCTTTTATTTACCTGGTGGAGATAAGGGGATTCGAACCCCTGACCTCTGCGATGCGAACGCAGCGCTCTCCCAACTGAGCTATATCCCCAAAACTATTCATTTATGCCGTAGTACTTATTTATTTCCAGTTTTCTATTTTACTATAATACAAAAAATATTGCTATATGCAATCAGAAACATTCAAGATTTATTCTTGCCATATGATCATTTTCACCTGAAATCCAAATAGTTATATTACTTAGAAATATTCAGTTAAAATATAAGTAAAAAGTATAACCAGGTAAACAGGGGAAAATTAACCTCCTTTTAGGGATTCTGAAAGGCACCCGATTTGCGGGTGCGATATTTACTCCTAATTTGTACTTCACAGTAACAGTTACCGGATTATGGTCACTGTTTTTAAATCCCAGATCATGAGTTTTGGTATTAATAATTTCCAAGTTGGGGGAGATCAAAAATCCATCAATAACTGTTTCAAAGTTTTCCCCATTGGTATAAGGGGTGGCATTCTCTCTCACTATATTATTGCTGGAATCAAATGCCAGATTAAAACTCAAATCATAAATCTCTTTCGGTAAAG
>CAZPII010000076.1:0-7578 GCA_964586485.1 uncultured Atribacterota bacterium
GTAGAGTAAGCCCCACTGGTTTTTCCTTTATTTTCATATATATCAATCCATCTTTCTCTAAAGCCCTCTTTGATAATTGAGACATAAGAATCTCCCAGAGGGGCAAGGCCATGGATAATAATATCCTGTGCCTTGGAATAGTCAATTTGGGTAACTTTTTCTGATAAAGGTACATACATATCATACATATTAAAGGAATCAATATTTAAGAAATCTCTCTTTAATTGAATATAATAATGTAATAAGTGGATATTTTTGTGAACAATATCCAGTAAATTTTCGTAAACGCTAATAGGGATATTGTCTTCAAAGAGGGCAGCTTCCATGCTATTTTTATATCTTCTAATTTTGCTGTAAAACCGGTCTTTCTGTAAATTTCCCGCTAACAAAGAAGCATAAGTGTTACGGTGATAATGATAAGGCTCATAATATTTCTTAAACACCTTTTTACGGAACTTTTTATCTTTATTTTTCAACAGTGGAATGAAATTTCCATGGCTAATAGGAATTTTCTTTCCCTCCCGATCAATCAGTGCGGAGAACCTCAAATCAGCATGATTCAGCATATTAAAAGAATTTTCAGGAACCATGGTAATTTCTCCAATTTGGGCAACAATTTGTTCTTCTTCGGGGGAAAGAATGTGTTCTTTTTTTCGAAAAATATTTTTCAGATAATGATAATATATTTTTAGTTTATTATTATCTTTTATCCATCTCTCAATTCTTGTCATATCAAGAGATAATATTCCGGGTTCGATAAATGATAGACTCTCTTCAATCCTGACCAGCAAACCGGACGCTCTATAAAATATTGATTGATAAGTATCATCCTGGTTATCTTCATCCTTACGCATATGCGCATAAGTATAAACTTTCTCTATCAATTTAAGGATTTCATCCTTTAATTGTAGACATTCCAAAAAAGAATTACTATTCAGGGTAAACTTTTCTTTATATTTTATTAATTCACCCCTCAATTTATCAGCCCGTCGGTAATCTTCTTCCCAATCCCTGACATCACCGTAAAGAGATTCGATGTCCCAGCGAAATTCATTTGGAATCTCATTTCTTGATATTATTTTGTTCGGTTTGCCTGTTGTGCTATTCCCCATCAGAAAATCCTTGATATTAGTTTATCGTTTTATGGATAGAATATTTCTATAGCTATACTTGCCTTAAAATATGTAAAAGGCGAAAATAATTACTCTATCATTTATACTTCTAGCTCATTTTGCTTAATTAAACGTTTTACTTTTTTGATATCATGTTGTAATTGATCCAACTGTTCTTTTACTTTATAAAATAAGTTTTCCTGTTCTAATTCTACACCGGAAAATTCCATATCAGTTAATAAAAGAGAAAATTTGTGCTTAATTTTATTAATACTTCTGGCAATTTCATTCAATTGGACTTCCTTGTTCTCATCTTTAATCAGTCCCTGGGTAATAATTTGATTATTTTGAATTAGAAATGTTTCTCCAATTGCCGGTACATGGGTATCGAAGACTAAATCATCTTTTAAACGTCCTGCCAACGATTCAGACTCATTTTTTTCTCCGTGAACAATAAAAACCTTTTTTGGTTTCCTTTGTAAGCCTTTTAACCACCATAATAATTCATCTTGATCCGCATGTGAAGAAAATCCGTCAAGATGATATATTTCAGCTCTGACATCGATCATTTCTTCCATTATATCCAAACTCTTCTCACCACTAATAATTTTTCTTCCCAGCGTACCTTCGGCTTGGTATCCTACAAAAATAATTGAGGATTCTCTTTTCCAAAGATGGTCTCTTAAATGATATTGTATCCGCCCTCCGTCACACATACCACCGGCTGAGATAATAATTTTACTTCTTTTAGAACGACCTATTCGTCTGGAAGCTTTGCTGGTACGTGTCATCCTGAATGACTGGAAATCAAGCAATTGATTACCTTTTTCCATAATTTTCAAATTTTTTCGGGCGAAATCCTGGGGATTATTGCGATAAATTTTAGTTGCAGCAATTGCCAATGGGCTATCAAGATAAAACCTCAATTTTTTCAGTCTTCTGTCCTTGTTTTTGAATGGTTTTATTTGAAGATTATAATATTGACTCAATTCGTATATGATATCCTGTGTTCTCTGTAAAGCAAAAGCAGGGATAACAACATCTCCACCTCTCTTCAATGTTTTATCAATAATGGAAAAGAATTTTTTTACTTCTTTTCGATAAGGACGATGTTTTCTTGCTCCATAAGTTGATTCTACAACTACGTAGTCCGCTTCTTTTACTCTTTGGGGATTTCTTAGAAAAGGCTTGTTTTTCCGTCCTATATCGCCTGAAAATAACCACTTGCATTCTTTGCCTTCTTCCCGAATCCATAATTCGATTGATGCTGAACCGAGAACATGTCCGGCATCCTGAAAACGAAAACTGATATTTTCATCAACACTAATCTTATATTGATAAGGAACGGCTCGAAACAATAAAAGAGCATCTAGGGCATCTTCAATGCTATATAGGGGTTCTACAAATGATTCTCCGGATCTAAGCCTTCTCTGGTTTTCTTCTTCAGCATCTTCTTCTTGAATCTGTCCACTATCAGGGAGCATCACTGAACAAAGTTCCATTGTTGGTTTTGTACAATAAACGTGCCCTTGAAATCCTTCCCTATAAAGCTGAGGAATTCTGCCACAATGATCGATGTGGGCATGTGTTAGAATTATAAAATCAATTTCTTCCGGTCGAAAAGAAAAAGGCGAATAATTCAAACGGGTTATCGCTTCATCTCCGCGAAATAAACCACAATCAACCAAAAATTTTTTATATTTTGTTTGTATAAGGTAACATGAACCTGAAACCAGGCGATTTGCTCCTAGGAAACTTATCTTCATATATTATTCTCCTTTCAAGAATTTACTGCTTAAATAAATAAGTTTTTAACTTAAAAAAATTTGACCATAAATTATAACTCATTTAACAGCTTGTTGGCAAATATTTCTGCATTATATAAATCTGTTAAATTGGGGTGACCTTTATTGATGCCTCCGAAAAGTTTTAAAGGACCACAAGTATCAAATCCCTTGCAAGAAAAATAATCAACTAAATTTATCCCTTTTAACTTCATCTTATCACTAATCTCCTGAATATACTTTTTTCGCTGAAAGCCACTGGTAACAAAAAGAAAAGATTTTAGGCCATTTCGGAAGGGCAAAACTTCTAAAAAGTCTTGAACTTTTTCATGAAGCTTCCCAAAATAAATGCCACTTCCAATACCAATTATATCGATTTCCGATAATCTTGAAAGGTTAAGTTGTTCCGGCTTATACAATTCTGCCTGAAGCACCTGGGCAATTAATTGAGCTATTTTTTCTGTATTCCGATGGTGGCATGATTCAAAAACAATGACTATTTTTTTTGATTTCATTTATTCAATAATTTCTAAAATATATTTGTATTATTTATTTTTTATAAATAGCTATAAAATAGTAAAGTAAATATCGCACCCGCAAAGCGGGTGGCTTTCAGAACCCCTAAAAGGAGGTTAAATAAAAAAGATAGTATTAATTTAACATAAAATAGCTTTACTTTCCACTATTTTAAAAGGTTGTTTTTCCCTCAATATCGTAAATAAAATATTTAAAATTGGACCTATTTTATAGTTAACAATAATTATATCCTATCCCCTTTATTCACCAGGATAACACCTAAGAGAGACAATATACCACCAATTATCGATAAGGAAACAGGGATCTCTCCTAACCAGAACCAGGCAACCAATGATGCAATAATAGGAGAGAGGTACAAAAAGCTTGCTGCGTTAGAGGCGGGAATACTGTGAAGCACATACATCCAAACAATATAAGCAATAGCGGCAGGGAATATACCCAGATAAACAATTGCCAAAGTATCTTGCGAAGATGCGTTATTTATTGATTCTATTAAATTTGGAAGAAATATAAGCATGAAAAAAGTACCAGCCCAAATAGTAAAAGTAGCCATTTGTATAGGAGTATAACGAACTAAATATTTTTTTTGAAATATAAAATATATACTGGTAGTAAATGCCGATATAAGAATCAAGAAAGCTCCGGGTTCCATTTTCACGCCATCTCCCTCTCCCCAGGCTACAAGTACTGCACCAATAAAACTAATGCCAATCCCTATCCATCCTATCCACTCTACTTTTTCATTTAGAAAAAAACCTGCAAAAACTGCTGTAAATATCGGGCTGGTTGCAATCAGCATACTTGCAGCTCCTGAAGTAACTGTCTGTTCTCCATAGGTCAGGGCAGTATGATATACTGTGACTCCCAGAAAACCTATCAATACAATTCCGGGTACATCTTTCCTTTGAGGTAGCTTCATCTTTGTTATCAATGCATAAAATAATAATATGCCTGAAGCAATAAGAAATCTCAAAAGTACCAGGTGACCGGGAGAATAAGATCTTAATGCCGCCCTTATTCCCGCAAAGGCCGAAGACCATAGTAATAATGCAATACTGATATATAGAAGAATTTTAATATTAATACTTCCATTGGGTTGCCTGACAAGGTCAAAAAATGTAATTTTGAATATTTGTTTGGCTCTCTGCACTTAAACTGTAATAACTCCAATCTCAATATTTATAATTATTTTCTATAAAGACGTTTAATTATCAATATAAAAAATTAGGATTTCAGTCAAAAAACAAAATTAATAAGGCTATTAGAAAAATCCGAGGCTTTGTTTATTCCTAATAGCCTTATTAATAAGAACATCATTATATTTATATATAGTTATTTTGCCAACTATATTCTTTTATCTAGTTATTTATTCCTATATCCTGTTAGAAAACCTAACATTACTTACTATAACAAAAACAATTGTTGAGAGAATCAGGGACCACACACCCGGCCAAATACCTAATGGAAAATATCCGGTAAAATACATAATGAGCGCTGCAAAACCGCCTATGATAATACTGCTGATTGAGCCAACTTTATCCCCCTTTTTCCAGAATATACCAAAATAACTGGGGGCTAAAGCCAATAAACCAGCAGAAGACATTACCGATAACTCAACAATAATACCGAAGCGTCCTAAAGAAAAAAAGAAAGCGGATAAAGCAATTACCGGCACCATGATTTTACCAAATAACAATCTTTTTTCCTCGGTAACTTTGAACAATCTACCATAGACATCTACTGTACACATTGAGCTTAGTGTTAAAATTATCGAATTAACCGTGGAAACAGAGGCAGCAACAATTCCTAAAAATACTACCAGTGCCAAAATAATAGGGATTTTTTCCAAAATTAAGGGTGTAATCATGTCAGTATTGGTAATCTCCGGAAAGATATGTCTTGCCGCCAAACCCAAATGAACCACAATAAGGGTGTATATCAAACCAAAAACCGCAAAACCGGTAATCATAACTTTCAGGCTTTTTTTATCTCGAGAGATAAACATCCTTTGAGCTACCTGTGGATTAGTCAAAGCAAAAAACAACCAGGGAATTGTTAAGCCAATAAATCTTTGATAGGGCATCTTGTTTGCTGACAATAAATCACTTTGTTCACTCTGAATAACCTGGAAAAATTGGCCGAAACCGCCAAAATAATGATTCATTACATAGTACAGGAGAAAGATTGAAGAAACAAGCATAATAAGGGATTGCAGCGTATCTGTCCAGGCCACTGAACGCATTCCTGCCCACAAAGTAAAGACCAGCACAATGATTAATGCCAAGAATACACCCATTTGATAGGGGATACCCGTTAATGTTTCCAGCAAATAACCTATACCGGTGAACTGAACTGACATATAAGGGATTAACATTAACATAGAGTACAGGGTGGCTATTCCTCCCAACAACGGACTATGATAAGCCTTACTCAATAATTCCGGTGGAGTAATGCAATTATATTTTCTGCTAATTGACCAGAAGTATGGTGCAAATAATACCAACAGTAAAATAGTTCCCATCAGATAGGACAATTCAAAACCCATTGTACTAACACCGAAAGAATAGGTCATTCCCACCAAACCAACCATCATAAAGGCACTGTAAGTGGTTGCACTATAGGTCATAGCTGATACAAAACCACCTATCGTTCGGTTGGCAATAAAATATTCAGCAATTCCCGGACCGGTTTTTCTTTTTGCCGAGAATGAAATAATACAACCTAGAACAAACCAGATAAAAATTCCCCACAACATCACAGATGAACGGGTCATTTTAAGCCTCCGATCACCATAATGCCATACAGAATAACAATTACAGATAAAACTATCCAGAATATATAAGCCCCCAAAAAAGTAGCAGGCAATAGGTAAGGAACTGTTAAACTCAAAATAATCAAGACAAGAAATACTATTAATGGTTTTTTAATAACTTTAAAATCAATGTTAATCATAAATATACCTCTTTATGTTAATTCTATTCAACAACTATAATTTATTGCCATTCAGAAATAAATTCTTTTAAATGTTTATTTTGATTTAACTGAACCAAAATAAATCCTCTGGATTTTTTAAAATGAATTGTACTATAAGATGCAGTATCTAAATGAATGCGCCAGAAATAAGGCTTATTTATTCCCAAACAAGATGCAATCAATGGTTTTAGGACAGCTCTATGAGAGACAATCACAATACTTTGCCCGTAATATTGTTCAACTATCTTATCTAAATCTTTACGAACTCTTTCCTGCAATTGATCTATCGTCTCCATTCCCGGAACTTCTAATCTTTCAGGTTCATTCAGCCATACCTGCCATTGTTCAGGATATTTTTCAGCAATATACTCTTTAGGTTTACCCTCCCAAGGGCCAAGCTCTATATTGTTTATACCTTCTCGCTCTTCTACTTCAATACCACATTCCCGGCTGATTTTGTCAGCGGTTTGCCTTGCCCGAGATAGAGGGCTGGTAAATATCTTTGTTGGCTTGAATAACCTAATCTCTCTTGCTAATTCGCTGGCCTGAGACAGGCCTATTTCATTTAAGGGAAAATCGCTACGTCCGCGAAACAATCCTTCTCTATTTCCTTTGCACTCACCATGCCGGGCTAAAATAATAATTGTCTTGTCCAAATCCTTTTCTTTCATATTTACCCCATCTTTTTATTTTATTTTAATTATTCTAAGTGTAATATTTAAAAAAATCAAATAATATTAAATATCTTTGTTTCTAACTAATTACCGATATGCAGATACAATTATATTATTTAAAAAATATTCAGATAACAGCCTTTATTATAAAAACATTTAACTATTATTATTTTATTGAAAATTTCTGCTTACTCAAATATCTTTCTAGGAGTATCGAAGAAAGAATAACCAGGGGAATTGAAATCAGCCAGCGAATAAGTGTAAATTCAAAACCTAAAAATGATGCCTCAAACAATGTCATAGGAATTCTGACAATTGCCGAAGCGCCAATAAAGGTAAATATAACACTCAAGCGTGCTCCTTTATGGTACAAGGCAGAAGAAACTGGCAAGGCAACCATAAGTCCTCCAGCAATTGTACCTGCCAAAATTATCGCCCAAAGATAACCTCTTAGACCGCCGATATGACCTAAATGCTTCTCAACCTTTTCACGTGAAA
>CAZPII010000077.1:0-7430 GCA_964586485.1 uncultured Atribacterota bacterium
TTAAGGGCATATAGAGCTGCATCAGGTGCTACCCCGACAACTCCGGCACCGTTATCTTCAGCGGCAATAATACCGGCTACATGGGTACCGTGACCATGGTCATCATCCCATTTTTCTGGATCTGCAGGTTTCCATGGAGGCCAAGATACAAAATTTCTTCCACCAGCGATATTGGCATCAAGATCAGAATGATCTTTATCAATTCCCGTATCAATTACGGCAACTTCGATACCAGTACCTTTGTTACCACCCTCATGAATTGTACCTGCTCCAATCCGTTTGACACCCCAGGAATTATCCAATTCGGTATCAATGGCATAAACCAGGCTGTCAATTTCAACATGAGATACATTGGGATTTTTCTTTAAGACTGCTATAGCAGCTTCCGGAATGGAGGCGGCAATGGTAGGAATAAGGGTATAAGTGTATTTAATCATTCCACCGACTCCTTTCACCAAAATCTGTTCAGGTTGCCCCGGTTTATCTTTGAATCCAATCAGCACCTTTACCAGTCCTTCCGAAGAATCCCCTTTTCCCAGGGAGACTTCTTCCCCGGGAGAACCAGGGGTGCTGATACCATCCATCAACTTGGTGCAGCCAAAGGAAAAGAGCATGACGATGAGCAAAAGAAAAGAAGTTAAAATAACTTTATGTTTCATTTTATTTACCTCTAAATATTAGAAAATCTAGATTTCATATAATTGGTTAGAATTTTATGTAATTTATGATACATCACCTCCTGTTTGCCATTAATATTTGTAATCTATTATATTCAAATACAAGAAGCGTTTATCATTAATCGGCATCCAAATGAGCGGTTAAAAAGTAGTAATATAAAAAATAATAAAACTCTTGCCTAAATTATACTCTCTATTTAGGTTTTAGCAATACAATTTTTATATGGAAATAATTTGATATTTAAAGGGTCTAATTTCCTTTTTTATCCTTTAAAAATCAGAAGCTTTTTGATAATATTCTGTTTTTAACAAGTTAGTTCTCAGTAAATTCTTTTTTCTTTTTATAAGATAGGGTGATAAGTTAAAAAGAAAAAGCCCCTCAGCAAATGCTGAAGGGCTAGGATTGACTGGCTCCTCGGGTAGGATTCGAACCTACAACCCTCCGGTTAACAGCCGGATGCTCTACCGTTGAGCTACCGAGGAATAACGCAAAATTCATTATAATCTAAAATACTAAAAAGGTCAACCAGGATTGTCTATTTTTTTAGTATTTTTAACATATTGCTCATTTATTAGCAAGTTCATTTATGTCGGTAGAACATATTAATCCAGGTAGTCCCTTAATTTTTTACTGCGGCTTGGGTGCCTTAATTTTCTTAGTGCCTTAGCCTCAATTTGTCTTATTCTTTCCCGGGTTACTCCAAACTCCCGTCCAACCTCTTCCAGGGTGTGTGGATGACCGTCAGTAATACCGAATCTTAATTCCAGAACACGTTTTTCCCGCAGAGTTAATGTTTTTAAGACTCCATCTAATTGCTCTTTTAATAAAGTATGAGAAGCAATCTTGGGAGGTGCCGGTGAGTCTTCATCTTCGATAAAATCTCCCAGATGACTGTCATCTTCTTTTCCGATTGGACTTTCCAGAGAAACAGGTTCCTGAGCCGTCTTGATAATTTCTTTTATTTTTTCCAATGGAAGTTCCATTCTTTCAGCAATCTCTTCAATGGTAGGCTCTCTACCCAGCTCCTGTAGAAGATGTCTGGAAACACGTACTAATTTATTAATGGTTTCCACCATATGAACGGGAACCCGAATTGTTCGGGCTTGATCGGCAATTGCCCGTGTGATAGCTTGTCTGATCCACCAGGTGGCATAAGTACTGAATTTGTAACCTCTTCGATAATCAAATTTTTCAACTGCACGGATTAAACCCATGTTTCCTTCCTGAATTAAGTCCAAGAAGAGCATACCTCTTCCTACATAGCGTTTGGCAATACTCACCACTAATCTCAAGTTTGACTGAACGAGAATTCTTTTGGCTTCCTCGTCACCTGCTTCCATACGTTTGGCTAATTCAATCTCTTCCTCTGCATTTAATAACCTAATCTGGCCAATTTCTTTCAAATACATTTTTACCGGGTCATCTAACTCGATACCCCTGCCAATAGATAGCTCTGAAGGTAGATCTTTTTTAGAGATTACGGCTGTCCCTGTTTTTTTTCTTTTTTCTTTTACCGCTTCTACTGTTTCTTCTTTTTCTTCCTCATCAATTACATCTACACCGGATCTACTTAGAGCATCATAAAGATCTTCAATTTTATTAATATTCAGAATCTCGTCTTGGAGATAATTCTCTATTTCCTGAAAGGTTAGATAGCTCTTTTGTTTTCCTTTCTCGATTAATCCATTAAATTCTTTTTTCTTTGCCATATAAAACAGCCTCTCTTTGTATCAAATTTAATTGATAATTAAAATTCTGATTCATTATTATACAATTGCTTGCATTTTTTGCAAAATATTCTGGTAGTCCTGTAAAAGTTCCGGTGGTACTTCTTTTTTGGTCGCTTCTTCTTGCTTGATTTTACTTTTGATCTTCTTCAACTCCAATTGAAGACGATATTTTTTAATGGCGTTAATGGAACGATTTATAGTTTCTTCATCTGATGAGACAACATCTTTCAGCATAATTTGTGAGAGAAGATTAATTTTGTTCTGATCACCAAGTTCATTTATTACTTTTTGAAGATGAATTTTCTCCCCTTTTTTAAACAAATTATGCATTACTATGATAATGTCTCGATGTTCTGGGATAGAAAAATCGTCTACCTTTAGTTCGGAAAATATTTTTTCAATACAAATTCCTTTTTGCAACATACTACCGATTAATATCTTTTCCGCATTGATATGAGTTAATTCAGTTTTAGTATTGGCTGAAATATTGGATAAGGTTCGGCCACCTTTTCGAAAACGATTTAAATCTTTCAGAATAGTTTCTTCTTCGACATCCAATTTTTCAGCAATTTTTTTTGCCTCCATCTGTAATTCCAACTGACTATTGATATGCACCAGGTCTGGAAAAATAGCTCGAATAATTGCTATTTTTCCTTCAGGGGTTAATCGATTATGTTGCTGCATTAATACTTCTAATTTATAATCAAGAAACGCTAAAGCATTTTTGACTAAATCGGCAAAATAGTCTCTCCCTTTTTTTAAGATAACATCAGCCGGGTCATTCTCTGCTGGGAGAGAAATTATTTTGACTTGTAGTCCTGCATTTTTCAATATACTGAGCCCTCTCAAGGTAGCACTTTTCCCGGCTGTATCAGAATCAAAGGCAATTATCACCTCATCAGTATACCTCTTGACAAGATTAGCCTGCTGGTTTGTGAGTGCGGTACCCAGGGAGGCAATTACATTATCAAATCCGTACTGATGGGCAATTAATACATCAGTGTAACCTTCAACAATAATCACCTGCTCATTCTGACGAATAGCACTTCTTGCCTGGTACAGTCCGTACAGATTTTTCCCTTTACTGTAAACCGGAGTTTCAGGTGAATTAATATATTTGGGCAATTGATCATCTATTACTCTTCCTCCAAAAGCAATAACTTTTCCCTGGAGATTAGTAATGGGAAAAATAATTCTATTGCGAAAATAATCCATCAATTTGCCATTTTTTCTGCTTTTAACCACCAGCCCTGCTTTAATTAAATCTGATAACTGATATTTTTTTTGTATTAAAATACGAAAAAGATTTTCATATCCCGGTAACGCATACCCAATATTGAATTTCTGAATTATGCTTTCTTTAAAATGACGTTTTAAAAGATAATTCAGTGCCCTTGTACCTTGATTTTGAAACAGGTTTTTCTGATAATAATTAGCTGCAATTTCATTTAATCGGAAAATTACCTCTTTTTCACGGTAAACATGATTATCCTGCTTACCGGAGGTAGGTAGTTCAACCCCTGCTTTGTCAGCTAAAACTTTTACTGCTTCCGGAAAAGGATTTTTTTCAATCTTCATAATAAAACTGAAAATATTGCCACCTTCACCACAACCAAAACAATGAAATATCTGTTTTTCCCTATCTACCATAAAAGAAGGCGTCTTTTCCTGATGAAAAGGACACAACCCCTTGAACCCCTTACCACTGGGTTTCAGGGATACATATTCTGAAATAACTTCGACTATATCCAACCGGTTTCTTATTTCATCCAGAATTTCTTCAGAATATTTCACAGCCAATACACTCCTGATTATGTTAAAAATTTCCTAAATATTTAACCTTCTTCATTTATTAACTTCTACAAAGAAAGCCCGATATCCTCTTTCTTCAGACTATTTTTAAAAAAAATCATTCATATTAAAAAAATATTCTAATATGAATGATTTTTTCTGAAGCTTTATATTACAATATTTTTTTTAAAAATCAAAACAGCTTATCTAAAGTAAAAGTTTTATCAATAACTGAATGGGTGCCTACTTTACCATATTTACCGCCGCCACCGGCAACCAAAGCTAATTTACCATTTCGAGCAGCAATGATATCCTCGGCAATCTTAAAACCTACCACCCGGCTTATTTCCTGATATGAAGCTTTGTGTAAAATATTCATTTCTGTCCCGAAATAGCTAAACAATTTATCTAATGTTTTTCTGCCAACACCAGGAACAAAATCCAGGGCAACCTGATGGAAATAAGGAGGACGATGAGCAGGAGAGGTTGTTTCTCTTCCGTCAGATATTTCTATTATCCTATCCAGTACTCCCTTAGTAACTTTGTTGCTACCACACTTTTCACATTGAAATATAGGAGGTAAATTATCGGCTGTATGGTTACATCTCTCACAAAATGTACGGTGATATTTACCCAGTTTGGGATCAAGCCCGTAATTGGCTATTATCTTACGGTTAGATTCCCTTTTTAGAACTAGCAATAATTCCTTAAAGGTTGGTTGTTCCATTTGAATAACATTATATTCCCTTCCTATTTTAGGTAGAGAATGTGCATCAGAATTTGTTAAAAAAGTAAATTCTGATAACTCTTCCAAGCGATCAGCTAAAAAAGTATCAGCACTTAAGCCTAACTCAATAGCAGGTATTTTATTTATAGTAGATGGTGTAAACATTTCTTTTAAGTGAGCTACACAGCTACCAAAGATACTTTTATGAGGTGTAAAAGCATGTGCCGGAATAACAATCCCCCCTAAACCATTCACAGTGTTAAAAAAATCCTGGGCGGTGATTCTGCTATTTTGAGAACTTAAATTGAGATTGGTAACTAATTTATTCATTTTTCGACTGAATTCACGGATATCTGCAAAATACGGGAAAAACCCTACCTGATGAGATAATCCGCCCTTTTTTTCTTTGGTTTCAATTTCTGAACCTAAGATAACCGTAACACTTTCTCTATAGCGTAGCCCGCCGTCCGGCAATTCCCTCATTTCTCCGCTTTCAATTAATTTGCTAATATCGTCAATAACACGGGGAGAAGCACAATCAACAATTCCAACTATATCAATACCTTTTCGGATCTGACATTCTCTGGCAATATTGGCAAAAGTTAACTTTCTGGAGGCGGTAATTTTTACCGGCAAATCATGCTGATCTCTCCCAATATGCACATGAAGATCCATAAAATATTGGTTTTTCGGCTTTTTTTCATTCATCTATTTAGCCACCATAATATTCCAATCAATGTTTTGGCATCTCTAATCTGATTCTTCTGTAATAATAACTGAATATTTTCTTTATTAATTTGTACAACCTCAATAAATTCATCATGATCGGTATTTGATTTGGTGCTGGTAAGTTCCCGGGCAAAATAGAGTATTAATTTTTCATTACAAAAACCGGGGGATGAATAAAAATCAAATATCTTTTCCCATTTTTGGGCCTTGTAACCAGTTTCTTCTTCCAGTTCTCTTTGAGCGCAAGATATCATCTCTTCTCCGGGTTCAATAGTTCCCGCAGGTAATTCCAATAAAAGGTCTTCAACTGCTTTTCGAAATTGTTTAACCATGATAAGTTTATTTTGCTTGTCTTGAGCCAGGATAACAACAGCTCCCGGGTGTTCTACAATCTCTCGGGTAGATTCTTTCCCATTCGGTAGAGTTACTTTATCCTTTCTGAGGTTAATTATTCTCCCACAATATATTTTTTCAGAATGAATTGTATTTTCTTTTAAATCATTTTTTAGCATTGTTTTAATTATTTGTTCATCCTTTTTTTAATAAAAGTTTTATTTTATAATATAGTACAGGTCTTACAGGTCTATTGCAAATTTCAGTAAATATCGCACCCGCAAAGCGGGTGGCTTTTCATGTTAAATAAACAACGATTTTTTCTCCTCTTTTTAGTGCTTCTTTATTCAATTTTATTATTTTTTCTGATTTTGTAGTTAAAGTCTTCTCTAACGCCTGAAATATGGTATCCATTTTCGCAATTTTACTTTCTGCCACATAAGCTCCCAGGGTAACCATATTAGCTACTCTCAGGTTGCCGAGCTCGTTAGCAATGTCATTGGCCGGGATTTTCAAGACTTTAACATCATCTCTTTTTACATTTCGAATAACTAATGAACTATTAACAATAATTGTGCCACCCTTTTCTACCTGGGGTTCAAACTTATCTAAAGAAGGTTGATTCATTGCAACCAAGGTTATTGGATTAGGTGCTACAGGAGATGCAACCTCCTCAGTAGAAACAATGACAGTACAATTTGCTGTCCCTCCACGCATTTCCGGACCATATGAGGGCATCCAGGCCACATGTTTTCCTTCTAACATCCCGGCGTAGGCAATTAATTTTCCCATTAAAAGGACACCCTGGCCACCAAAACCAGCGAAAACTATTTCTTCTAACATTTTTAAGATACCTCCTGTAAACCTTTAAATTCACCCAACGGATAATAAGGAATCATTTTTTCCTCAACCCATTTATTAGCATCTTTGGGTTTCAAACCCCAATTAGTAGGACAGGCAGAAAGTACTTCTACCATCGAAAAACCCTTATTATCAATCTGAAATTGAAAAGCTTTTTTTATTGCTTTTTTTGCTTTGATGATATAAGCGGGTTTGGTTAAGGCTGCTCTGGCGATATAACTGGGACTGGTTAATGTGGAAAGCAACTCACACATACGAATGGGCAAACCCATTGTTTTACGGTTACGTCCGTAGGGTGAAGTTTGAGTTATCTGGTTTTCCAGTGTTGTTGGAGCCATCTGGCCACCGGTCATACCATAAATGGCATTATTTACAAATATTACCGTAATATTTTCTCCCCGGTTGGCAGCATGGATGATTTCCGCTATCCCAATAGAAGCCAGATCACCATCACCCTGATAGCAGAATACAATATTCTCCGGCTGTGCCCTCTTTACTCCGGTAGCAGTAGCTGGTGCCCTGCCATGAGCTGCACAAATTACATCACAATCGAAAAAGAGATAAGCAAATACCGAACAACC
>CAZPII010000078.1:0-7386 GCA_964586485.1 uncultured Atribacterota bacterium
ATAAACCTGTATTCATTAAATTCACAACTATTAATCTATTTTTAAAACACTCATGAAAGCTTCTTGCGGTATTTCAACTTTTCCTACTCTTTTCATTCTTTTCTTCCCGGCTTTCTGTTTTTCCAATAATTTTCTTTTTCTGGTGATATCACCACCATAACATTTTGCCAGGACATTTTTCTTCAATGCTTTTACTGTCGACCGGGCAATAATCTTTTGATTTATTCTAGCCTGAATCGGAACATCAAACATTTGTCGAGGGATAACTGTTTTTAGATTATCTACCAATCTGCGAGCCCTCTCATATGCTTTATCTTTATGGCAGATAAAAGAAAGATTATCAATTACGTCCTCGTTAATCATAAGGTCCACTTTGATCAAAGGTGATTTTTGGTAATCAATAATTTGATAATCCATCGTAGCATATCCTTTACTGATTGATTTAATCCGATCATAAAAATCAAACATGATTTCATTGAGAGGCAAATGATAAACCAGGCGAGCCCTGTCTTGATCGAGGTATTCTAAATTTTTAAATATTCCTCTTCTTTCCTGAATTAATTCCATAATACCACCCAGGAATTGGCTTGGAACTACAACGGTTAATTCGATATATGGTTCTTCAATAAAATCAATAGCATTGCTTTCAGGCAAGGAAGAGGGGTTGTTAATTTCTATAATTTCGTTGTTTTTTAAGTGAACTCTATACAATACACTGGGAGTAGTAGTAATCAATTGGATTTGATATTCTCTCTCCAGTCGTTCCTGGATAATTTCCATATGTAACAATCCCAGGAATCCACAGCGAAAGCCAAATCCTAAGGCAGGAGAATTTTCAGGCATATAACTTATTGCTGAATCATTTAAACTTAGTTTATCAAGTGCATATTTCAGGTTATGATAATCATCATTATCCACAGGATAAAGACTACAGAAAACAACAGGAGATATTTTTTTATAACCCGGTAAACGTTGTGCTGCAGGATTTTCAGCATCGGTAATGGTATCACCGACTTTAGTCAGGTTAATATCCTTGAAACCGGCAGTTAAATATCCAACCTCACCTACTGAAAGTTGAGCTATCTTTTTTCTTTTTGGGCTAAATATTCCTATTTCACTCACTTCATATGTCCTGTTATTGGACATTGTCTTAATTTTCATGCCTGCTTTAATGGTACCATTAACAATACGTAAATAAACAATTGAACCCTGATAAGAATTATAAACTGAATCAAATATTAATGCCTGCAAGGGCTCTTTTTCACTCCCGCGAGGGTGAGGAATATATTTTACGATAGCGTCCAATATCTCTCTGATGCCTGTTCCTTCCTTGGCACTGGCTAGAAATATGGGAGCTTTTTCCAATCCCTTTATTTTTCTTATTTCCTCTTTTACTCTTTCCGGGTTAGCAGTAGGGAGATCAATCTTGTTAATTACTGGGATGACGGTCAGGTTATTATCCAAGGCCATTTGCACATTGGCTATTGTTTGGGCTTGCACACCCTGGACGGCATCAACTACCAATATCGCCCCCTCACAGGCAGCTAGACTCCGGGAAACTTCATATGAAAAATCTACATGACCCGGTGTATCTATCAGGTTGAATATATAATGATTAACACTGTTAGCTTTGTATAGCAAGCGGACTGCTTTTGATTTAATTGTAATACCTTTTTCTCTTTCTAAATCCATATCATCAAGGACTTGATCTCTTCTTTCTCTCTGACTAATCGTTTCTGTAAGCTCCAGGATTCGGTCAGCAATTGTTGATTTGCCATGATCAATATGGGCAATAATAGAAAAATTTCGCATATCTTCTGTTCTATTGATATTCATCTTCTTCACTTAATTTTCCTTTAATTAATTTGTTTATTAGTTTTCCGGAGTTTCGAAATATCGGTATACCCAACATTATACCACTAATGTAGTAGGCAATTAAGCCTAATGTAATGGATAACAGGACCTGACTAACTTGTATTATTTTAACATTCAAGTCAAACATGGAACTAAAATATTGTGAAACAGCCCAACAAACAATACCCATAAAAATAGAGGCAACTGACGTTTTCCAAAAGAATTCCAATAAGTCTTTAGAGAATATACCTCTTATTTTTTTATTCAAGAAAATACCTAAAATGATAAAATGGAGGATTGCCGCAATAGAGGTTGCCAGTGCAATTCCTGCATGAGCCAAATAACGTACCAGCAAAAGATCCAAAATAATATTAAAGATAACAATATAAAAACCTATTTTAAGCGGAGTCCTGGTATCTTTCAAAGCATAAAAAGTGCTTATAATCAACCTTAGTGCAGCAATAGCAAATAAACCTATGGTGTAGCAGACCAATGCGATTTCAGTCATACTGGTATCCTGGGAACCGAATAAACCATGCTCATAAAATAATTTTATAATAGGATGACTTAATACTATCAAGCCAACCGTAGAGGGCAGGATAAATAAAGATAGTATTTTAATTCCGAAAGAAAAGCTATCCCTTAATCTGTCGTGCTGTTTTTGGGCAACATGTTTGGAAAGAGTTGGCAGAATAGCTATAGAAAGGGCAATACCAAATACACCCAGTGGAAATTGCATTAGTCTGTTAGCATAATATAATGCAGAAATACTTCCATGAGTCAGATAAGAAGCAATAATCCGATCAACGACAAAGTTTATTTTGTCAATTGCCAGACCAAACATGGCTGGTAAAAAAAGGTGAAAAAGGACTACAATTCCCGGATCACGAAAGTTTAATATTAGTTTATAATGAAAGTGTCTTTTAAATAGTGCCGGAATATTAATGATAGCCTGCAGCAATCCGCCGACAATAACACCGATTGTCAAGCTGTATATACCCATTTCTGCTGTATAGAGTAAGGCAAAAGATATAATTCCAATATTCAACATAGCAGGTGCAAATGAAGGTATAAAAAATTGTTTATAGGAATTCAAAATACCCATAAACAAAGCCGCAATAGCAGCAAAACCTATGTAAGGAAACATAATTTTAGTTAAGCGAATAGTCAATATATATTTCGCCGGTTCAAGCCTAAATCCGCTAGCAACAATATTGACAATTAATGGCGCTCCCCAGATTCCCAAAAAAATTATGATAATAAGGGTAATAACCAATATGTTAAGAACGTTGCTGGCAAATGTATCGGCTTTTTTTTGATCATGATTTGTCAAATAATCGGAAAATACAGGTATAAATGTCGTATTTAAAGCCCCCTCCCCCAGAAAACTTCTTAGTAAATTAGGAATCATAAATGCTACAAAAAAAGCATCTGTTTCAAGCCCTGCACCAAATTGATTGGATATAACAATTTCTCTGCCTAAGCCCAATAATCGACATAAAAGGGTTGCAATCATTACAATACCGGTGTATTTGGCAACTCTAAAATTACTATTTGACATTCTGCAATTCTCCCTAAACCGTAAATATAATATACAATTTATAACTGCTTGATTTTAATTTTAAAAGATGTTAAAATTTACCAGCAAAAATTAATTTTAGAAAGGACATCTAAACATGCCTATTATCAAATCAGCTATCAAAAGAGTTAAAATATCAGAAAAACAACATCAAAGGAATTCTGCTTATAAATCAAAAGTTAGAACTTTAATTAAAAAATATGAAAATTCTCTTGCAAACGAAAATTTAGAAGATGCCAATCAATATTATCATCAATGTATATCTATTTTGGACAAAGCTGCTCAAAAAGGAATTCTGGAAAAAAATACTGTTTCCAGAAAGAAGTCTTTGTTATCAAAAAAACTTCTGAATCTTAGTAAAAACAAGCAAACTCAAAATTCTCAGACTGACGTAGAAAAAAAATAAAGCCACATTTAGTTTGTTATTTTTATCACCAGCTGTTCCAGTACTATAACAGGATCAAAGTATCCTGTTTTTAATTTTATTTCGGCATCAAGCAAATAGCCAAAAGCGCTTTTTAATTCTTCTACATGATATTTTTGAGATTGTTTAATTAGTTTATTTACCACAAACTGAGGGAGATTCAATTCTCCCTTTAATTTTCCTGGGTTATCTACATATCTCTTGGACTGTAAAAGCAACTTTACCTGACGGTTTATCATGGCCAATAATGATAATACATGGTATTCACTGCTAACTAAATTTTTTAACAGGCCTAAAGCTGATTCGGTTTCTTTTTCACCAATTGCATCTACGAAATCAAAGATATTTGCAGCTGCTGATCCATAAAAAATATTAACTATATCTTCCTTTTCTATCTTGGAAGAGACACTATCGAAATAGCAAAATAATTTTTCTATTTCATTATTAATCTGCCCCATTTCATTATCGGTTAACCTCTGTAAATAATACACTGCTTCTGGTGACATATATTTTTGGTTTTCGCGGCATTTCAGTTTAATCCACTCACGCACTTGAAATGATTTTGGTTTTTGAAAACAAGCAACAACTCCTAGTTGTTTGATTTTATCTAAAGAGATGCTGAAGGGCATTTTTTTTTGAAGACAAAATAACAAAATAATTATTTTTTCGTCTGTCAAGGAAAGGTTATCAATAAGATAGTTTAATTTTTTAACCAAAGGAGCTTTTAATTTTTCTATTTGCTTTATAACAATACACTGTTTTCCAGCACCCAGAGGCAACATTCTGAAAGAATTAGCCAAACGGCTAAAATCAATATTTTCTCCATAAAATGTCTCATAATTTACGCTGAGATTTTCTTTCTTAAAACGATTTTTAAATTCATCAAGAATCAAATTTTGTAGATAACTTTCATTACCAAATATCAGATAAATAGGTTTAAGTTCTTTATTGCCAGCTATATCCCTTTCTAACTGGAAAAAGTCTATTATTGGATATTTTGTTGCCATATTATCTTATTCACCTTAAAGTTTTTATAGAGTATTGATTTCCATTACTTTCAATTAATATAGTTCCATTTATATCTGTTCGAAAAAGCATTTGGCATCTATCTTCTAATCTTCTTATAACTTCCTGATGCGGATGTCCGTAAAAGTTAGGGCCAACTGAAATTACAGCAATTTTAGGCTGAACCTTTTCCACAAACAATCTACTAGTAGAGCTGTTACTACCGTGATGCGCAACCTTTAATATATCACTTTTTAAGAAATCATTCCAGGACAATAGATTTATCTCAGTTACTTTTTCAATATCACCCGTAAACAGGAAATTAGTTTTTTTGTAACGTAATTTTAACACAATAGATTGATTATTAAAATCTGTTAGATAATCATAATTTAGGTGACCGGATGAGTTGAGAACAAGAAAATCAATGTCATCATTCAAGCTTATAACATCCCCTTTTTTTGCCCTGTAATAATCAATATCTTCATTTTCCCGAACTAAAGAAACAAAATTCATATATGTTTCATCATTACAGGTAATGCCACTATCGATAATTAATTTTACTTTCATTTCTTCCAAAACAGGCATTAGCCCTTCCAGATGATCCAGATCCGGATGTGTTAGGAACATTATATCAATTTGGCCAATCCCTTCTCGTCTTAGATAAGGTATCAAAGTATTGGAACCAACATCATAATCATTATAAGGAGTTCCGCCACCATCAATGAGAATATTTTTCTTTTGCGGGGTTTTTATAAAAGTACAATCACCTTGTCCTACATTGATAAAATGAACCTCTAATAATGTAGGAAAAGAAAATGCCTGCATAAATAAAAAAAGAAAAACCAAAGTACTTATAATCCAAAATTTCCTCTTTTTCTCCCATAAATTGTAATGTAGCCAAAAATGCAAATCATGAAAAGAGATAAGAATAATTAAGTAATAGAGTATTATTATATATAATTCAGGTTGTGCAACATACTGATAGGCAAAAGGAAATGAGGACAATAACTGGCTTAAAAAAGCCAGGATTGAAATTATTGCCTGGTTTAGCATAGCTAATAGTGAAGCTAATGGCAGGTATAAAAATGATAATAGAATTGTAATTAATGCTAATACGAGGATAATCCCGATCAAGGGAATAATTAACATATTTGCTAAGATTGCTATAAAAGATATTTTATAAAAAAAATAAGCAGATAAAGGAATTATTCCCAGCCAGGCAGAACAAGATATCGATAGAGGTTTAGACATATAAGATGGCAGAAAATTAAATTTATCCTCCAGTATAGGGGTAAGATAGATAATAAAAAAGGTCACTACAAAAGAAAGTAAAAATCCCGCCTCAAAAAGATATAATGGTTGCCATAGCAATATAATCAGAGCTGCCAAAGATAGACTGTTATAAAGGTGGTAAGGCCTATTAAAGTATCGGCCACCTAATACTATTGCAAACATTAAAGTTGCCCTGCTTACCGAAGGACGAAAACCAGTCATGGCAGCATATCCGATTAGAATAAGAACAATGGTCAGATATTTTATATTATTTTTCATTAAATTATGAGGGATTAAATTAAAGGTAAAAAATAAAACCATAGCCAGAATACCAACATGCAAACCAGAAATAGCCAGAATATGCATTATGCCTGCATCCTGAAAAAACCGTATCCATTCCTGTGGTATCCCCCTTCTATTACCTATTACTATTGCTTTAACGAGTTCCTGGGCTGGAAATTGATATATTTGCTCTATTTTTTGAGTTATTTTAGATTTTATGCTCTGGATAAATGAAAAAATAGTTGCTTTTTCATCATGATCCACAATACTTACCTGATTGTTTTTAATATTAGCAGTTAAAAAAATCTTTTTTCTTGCCAGATATTCGCGATAATTAAATTCACCGAAATTTCCGGGAAGCCCGGGTTTTTTTAAAGTAACTCTAGCTTTTATTACATCTCCATATTGAAGAATCGGATTATCACTATATAATCTTAGCAACACCAGTCCATTGACTTTAAAATGCTCATCATAATGCTGAAAGGAATGAGAATTTAGTTGGATTTCCTGGTAATTATTTTCTCCTGCTATTTCAGCCTGATACACTGTGCCCAGGATAATTCCTTCTTTGTCGAAAAAATTATAAATATGATTGTTTCCCTGGGGATGGAGCTGATAAGATGTATTAAACATACCGATGAGCAAAAAGAATAATAGGAGAAAAATCGTAATTACGTATCGGTTTACATGTCGTTGCATTTTGAAGATTAGCAGGCTGGATATCAAGATAATACTGCAAAATAAAAAGATCCATCGAAAGTCAAAATATCTTAAATTGTTTTGCAGTATAATCCCGGCAATGTAGCATAATAATATAGAAAATAATGGTCTTTGTAAATAAGATGGCAAATATTTTTCTTTAATAGACAGCGATGAACTCCTTAATGCTTTCGAATCTTTTTTCGCCAATTCCCGTAACATTCATAATTTCTTCAATATTTCGGAACATACCATTATTCCTTCGATATTC
>CAZPII010000079.1:0-7371 GCA_964586485.1 uncultured Atribacterota bacterium
CAAAACAGACTGGACTCAATACGATGACCGAATTATAGCATTGAGAGAGCAGGGGAGAACCTGTCATGAAATAGCAAAAGAATTAGATATTGCCGACTACAAAATAAGAAACAGGGTTAAGATACTCAAAAAAAGAAATTTACTCAAACAGACTGATGACCGCAAAAATGAGAAATTCTATGAAAGAAGTAGGCGCTGGAAAAACCTTTAATTTTAATGAAATAGCTGGTAGAATAAGAAAGGAAAGGTAGATACCGGTGATTATAAATAAAGATGAAAACAAAGAATGTAGGGCGATGTTAGTGTCTTTAGAAGAATATAATAAATTAAAAGTATATGAAAAAATAGTTAATGAACTGAAAGGATATTCCGCATTCGGGCATTTAATATATTGCCTTGAAAAAAGATTTTCCGAAAAGGAGCAGGGAAATACAGATGATTAAAGTAAACTGCTGGAACTGCGGGAAGAAGTTTGAAATGCCATTAGACAACTATTATGCAGGGGAATTATTCTGTTGTGAAAAATGCGAAATTGAAAGCATAAAAAAAGACCGAAAGGAGCGGAAAAATGGAAACAATAACAAATTATGATTATGAGATATACAAAGAGATAGAAAATAACTATCCGATTGTGTTAGAAGTATGCAGAAAACTGGAAAAAGAGCAAAACGAAAAATTGTATAATATTATCTATGACCTAATAGAGTATAAGCATTGTTGGGAAGCCACAAAAACAATAAAATGCAATAATAAAGCATTAGAGAAAGAAATTAAAGATATTGTTAAGAGAATAGAAAAAGATAATATTACTAAAGCAGAAAAGGAGTGGAAATGGAAAAACTTAAAATCTACAAATTCAACCAATTTTCGATAAAAAGGAAAAAACATGGCGAATACAAGTAAATTTACAGATGAACAGGTGAAGAAAATAAAAGAGGCTTTTATAAATTCAGTAGGTAAAGGCAAAACAATCAAAGAGGCAAGTGAGTCTGCTGGAGTTGACCGAACTACAATATGGTTATGGAGAAAAGCTGATGAGGAATTTAATAACCAAGTAATCGAAATTATAGACTCAAGAATACAGGAAGTGGAAGACGCATTATTTATGAATGCAACCTCAAGTGAAAAAGCAGGCGACACCGCAGCCCAAATATTCTTTCTGAAAAACCGAAGTAAAGGACGCTGGAAAGATAAACAGGAATTTGAACACTCCGGGAAAATAGAATTATCCAACTTAACTGATGAGGAAATAGATGAGTATCTCAATAAGCTATCAGAAAAAAGACCAACTAATGGTAAGGCTGGAAAAGAAAAGACGGAAGATTAAAGAAGACCCTTTTGAACTTGCTGAAGTCTTATATCCAGATTATCAGTTTGAAGACTTTCATAAAGATTGGCTAATGAGAAGGTTAAGCCCTTATGAGGAAATTACTTTCGGCCCAAGAAATTTTGGAAAGACCACAGTTGGCGGGATAATAGGCTCAATCTGGTTAATGTCCCAAGATCCTAACATTCAATTAGGGATAGTATCCGATACCTCACCACAGGCAATCCATTTTGCCTCTGAAATAAAAATGCACTGTGAACAAAACAAACTATTAAGATTACTCTATCCGTATTTAGCACCCGGAAAGCTATGGAGTGGAAACGAGTTTACAATAGCAGGAGCTACTAAAATCCAAAAAGGCGCAACAATGACTACATTCGGTTATGGCGGTGGAACGGGGTATGAATTTGACGATATATTAGCAGATGACATAGTAGACTTTGAAAATGTCCGCACCAAATACCAGCGTGATAAATTAGAGGACTGGATTGGAATGAGTTTAAGGCCAATGTTAAAATCAAATGGGATATTAAGATTCAGCGGAACAAGATACCATGATGATGATATGTATGGAAGGTTATTAAATCAGGGAATACCAAGTAACCAACAAGCCAACACCCACAAAGCCATTCAGGATAATGGGGAATCACTTTGGCCTGAACTATGGCCGATAGAAAAACTGTTAGCAATCAAAGACAAAATAGGTAGTATGAGATTTAATGCCCAATACCAGAACGACACTACACTCATGAAACAGGGCAAAATCTTTAAGCGTGAATGGTTTAAGTATTTCAATATAGATGCAGACCGAAATATCATAACTGATGACAATAAAAAAGTTCACTTAAAGCAACTTAAAATTTATCAGACCTGCGATTTGGCTATATCTTTAAAACAACAGGCAGATTATTTTGTAATATTAACATTCGGTATAGACAAAGAAGGCAATATCTATATCTTGAACATTCTGCGAAACCGATATAGCTGGGAAGACCAGAAAAAATATGCCATACTGAATTATAGGAGCTACAATCCGATAAAAATAGGCATTGAATCCAACCAATACCAGAGAGTATTCGCAGATGAACTTAATCAAGAGCCGGGAATATCCGTAAAATATTTAGAACCTGTAGGAGATAAGGCAACAAGAGCAATGTCAATGAGTGCCAAATATGAAACAGGGAAGGTTTATCATTTTAGAAAGATGTCTAACTTGCAGGATTTTGAAGACGAATTAACTGCATTTCCAGAAGGAGAACATGACGATATGGTGGATGCAGACGCCTATATTACGCAAATGATTGAAGAAGGGGGAGCAAGAGTGAGGTGGCTATAATAAAATTTTAAATAAATTTGACAAACTAACATTTATCCTTTACAATAAAAATAATAGTAAATATAAGGATATAATATGATAATAATTCAAGGAATAGAATTCTATGCAGTCAAAGAACTTTCAAAGATACTCGGATTAAGTGAACAGGGAGTCCGCATTTATCTAAAAAAAGGCAGACTCAAGGGGGTTAAAATAGGACGCCACTGGTGGGTATCAGAGAAAAATATCAATAAATTTTTGAAAGGGGAATAAATGTATATAGAAATTAAAAGCCGAATCACAAATGAAGTCATAGTAAGAGGCGAATATGAAAGCCTAATCGAAGCAGTAGAAAAAAACAAAATGAATCTCAAAGACGCAGATTTAAAAGGAACTTATTTATGCAATGTGGACTGTATCAACGGAAATCTACAAGGTGCCGATTTAAGGGAATGCAATTTACGAGGAGCAGACTTTCGAAACTGCAATATGCAAGGCACCAATCTAAGAGGTGCCGATATGAGAGATTCCAACTGGGATGGAGTTGATTTACAGGGTGCATGTGTCAGAGGGGCGACCTTCAGAGAAAGCATAGTTGGTGACGGAAACATGAGAGGGTGTGATTGCCAAGGGACGGACTTTTATGAAACCGACCTCAGCGGTGCGAATTTAAGAGGTTGTAATTTTAACGGAGCCGACCTTACCAAGGTGAATTTTACCAAATCAAACTTATTAGGAGCTGATTTAAGAAATTCCAATTTAGAGGGGGCGATAATCGATAGAACAAATATTAAGGGTACTTTACTGGACAAACCAAAGGAGGGGTTTGTCTATCATGGAACACCAGTTATCAGAGAAGAAATAAGTAGATTTAGTGAAGACGATTCAGGGTATACAAAAAAGTAAGATTAATGGCATAGACGGTTCCTATTTAATTACATTGGGTAAACATACCGTCCGCCATAAGTTAGGCACAGGGAGTTCCTAAATAAGACCGCCATTACCAGAATACTCCCCGCCTAAAAATTAGGCAAAAGTGGTTCCTATTAATTAATGGGGAGAGGCTTAAAAGCCGCCCCACTTTGAAAATACCACCCGCCTAAAGAACGGCAAAGATAGTTCCTAATATTCAAAGCTGAAAATACTATCCGCCGAAAAATAAAGGAGAAAAAAATGAAAGCTACTTTAAGATTATTTAAAGGATTACCAATAAAGGAAAGAGTATTAATAGAAGTACCTGATGACTTGCATAAAAAAACCATCAAAAAAGGATTTGTATTTGCACCGGAGGTTGTCTATAACTACAGAAACTATGATGAGTTAATTAAAATGACAGAGGAAGTTATCGGAATATCCGGAGAGAATGCCAATAAAACCTTTCATAAATCATGGAGAAAAATTAAGGAATCCGATATTGAACAATTAGTTGTTGAGCAGATTGCCCATTATCTGACTACTTACGGAAAAGATAATCCGGGACTTTACATGCTCCAGAAAGAAACCGAAAACTGGGGAGTAGAAAACTTAACCGAAAAAGTAGTTGAATTGGAAGATTTAGAAAAAGACAAAATCGGTACAGACTATATCTATATCCCAAAAGAAAAACTTATCATTCCCAAACTTAAAGAAGGGATTATGCTGACCTTAGTAAGGGGTTATACCAAAGAGGAACTAAAAACAAAACTACTCAAACTGCTTGAATCGGGGATTGCCCTAAAAGAGGAAACCTTGAAAGATGTCATTGATGTGGCCTTGTTCGTGGGGATAGAAAGCAAGGACATAGACAACATCAAAAACAAAGAAGCCAAAACTGCTCTCTATGAATACCTGAATTTAGCACCGGAAAATCCGATTGAATTTTTAAGAATGGCAATTTATACCGCAACAGGCGAAACCTTATTAATCAAGTCCAAAGAGTTAATTGAGAAAATCAAAGCCAATAAGAATTTGAAGGTTGTGAAGTTATTTGAAACCTACCCGAAAGAGAAATTAGCTAAGATATTTTTCAGATTTAAACCGTTGTTTCTGGCATTCAGGATGAATCGGAAAATGAAAACCATCATCAATAAGATAAGAAAATTAGCTGATGAATACCATGAACCGATGAAAGAGGATTACCTTAATATGGTAACAGCTAAAATCAAAAACAATATTCCTTTCAATAGGAAAGAATTGGAATCCTATTTAGAGAGGGCTAATATATTCAGAAAAATAAGACTTGCCTATGCCTTAAAATATCGAACTAAAAAAGGCATTGATTCTATTCTTTACCGAATCCGAAATGGAAAAGCCTATGCAGATGATTTTGATATTGTAAATGAAAGATACAGGTATAATGCTTTTGAAATATTAGATATTGTGATTGATTTTATTGTTGAAGATATGAATGTGAAAAATAAAAAAATCTATATTCCAGAATATATTCATTATACCTTGCCAGCGACAGAAAAGCAGTTTACAGGCGATTTCCCTTCGGGGACTTATGTATCGATTTCGAGCGATATGGTATTTGGAATACACTGGAAAAACAAAGAAGGCAAAGTTGATTTAGATTTATCTTTAATCTCGCAGTCTAAAAAATATGGATGGGACGGAAATTATAGAAGTGATGGTAGTGGAGTTATGTTTTCTGGAGATATTACCAATGCTCCCAAAGGGGCAACCGAATTATACTATGTAAAGAGAAGTTTGGATACTAATTTGATAGTTTATGTTAATTACTATGACTACAGACCAATTGAAGTACCTTATCAGATAATAGTTGGCAAAGAGAGGTCTATAAACAGAGGAGAAAATCGCATGTTAGACCCGAATAATATATTTGCTATAACTGATTCGATTATCAAAACTAAACAGAAAATTATCGGGTTGCTGGTATCCGAAGGGAATGACACAAGATTTTATTTTGCTGAAACTTCAATTGGGAATACCATTACATCAGGGTTGACCGAGGTAGCCGAAAGAAGCCGAAAATACCTATTTAATTATTATGTAAACAGTATTAAATTAAAGGATATTTTAGTCAAGGCAGGGGCTGAATTCGTGAAAAAAGAAGATTGCGAAATTGATTTATCTCCTGAAAATATCAACAGAAATATATTTATAGATTTATTGAAGGAGGTTTAAATGAATTCTGAAGAACAAGCAATCGAAATTATAAGCTATTTCGTTATTCAATACCGAAAGGCTTTTAACCATGGAGGTGATTATGAAAGTATAGAAAAAACAAGACAGACTTATTGTGAATCAATTAAGGAATCATGGAAACTAAGCGAGGATGATTTACATATTATCTACTTAAAAGGCAAAATCCTCGCAGACCAAAAACAACTCGATAGGCATACTAAAGAATTAATGAGATTAGAAGATAAACAATATCATGAATTAGATGATGTAAAAGCAACAACGGACAGAATATTTGATTTAGGTATAAACCCGAGTAAAGAAAAAATAGAAAAAGCATGTAAAGGAGTAAATTTATGAAAAAATTAGTATTAGTAATGTTTTTAATTTTAGCGTTTAGTTTAACGGGAATGGCGAAAGTGGAATTACTCTACTACACCCACCCGAGTATCAATGTAGAAGGATTAGAGCCCGGAGAATATGAACAGAAAATCATCGACCAATTCGAAGAACTAAATCCCGAAGTGGAAATTACCTTAGAAGTGATTCCTTACTTAGGAGACCAAGGAAAAGTACAGATGGCGATTGCCGCTGGAAGTCCACCGGATATTTACGCAACGGATATCCCAAGAGTGCAATCTTATGTTAATGCCGGACTTTTGGCAGATTGGGATAGTGTAATTGATAAATCCGATTTTAAGGATTTTGCAGTAGAGGCAAGTTCGGTTGACGGAAAGATGTATTACTTCCCGATAGGCCTAAGAGCAGGTTCCAATATGTTCAGTATGGAATTAGCCAGACAGGTTGGAATTGATGATATGTTACCTGAAGGGAAAAGAATTATCTCTTTAGAACTATTCAGGGAAATGGCCGAAGTGGCAAGTCAAAGCGATTATGAAGGTGAGGCTTATATAATCTATACCAACTTCATGGATACGGTAGCATGGCATAATTGGTTTGCTCAATATATCGGTAATTTCGGAGGGAAATTATTCGATAAAGTAGACGGCAAATTTGTCTGCGTGATTAATTCTCCTGAATCAAAAGAAGGGATTGAATATTATCTAAGTATCTGGACAGATTATCCTGAAGTCACACCTGATAAACCTGAAACAATAGATATCTATGCTTTAGATGACGCCAATAAAACCGGAAAACAGATATTCATTCCGGGAAGTGTCAATCAGATAATTAATGAAAGAAAAGGCAATCCTTATTGTATGGTAGGAGATAAACCTGCTGACTGGGTATTGTGTCCGTTCCCGACCAAGGAAGGTGTAGAGCCGATGGTATCCGGGGACTGGTGCGGATATGTAGTATTTGACAATGGAGAAGAAAAAGTCCAATGGAGTCAAAAGTTTGTGAAATACTTTATAGAGAATGCGCCTGATTTAGCCGGGGCAAATTATAATACTTCTCCGGTTTACAATAAAGTGCCTATACCTGAAAGTTTAAAGGAATATAAAGATGACCCGGAAGTGCAGTATAACTTGAATGTAGTGCCTGAATTTGCCTCCAATGCCGTGGGATTCGGTTATGATTCTCCGGTATTATCTCAATTAAAAGAATTATTTGTAAGTCATATGCAGGGAGTGTTTATCGGGGC
>CAZPII010000080.1:0-7359 GCA_964586485.1 uncultured Atribacterota bacterium
GAAGAAACAACAACTGGAGTTATTCGACTGAGAAGTATGCAGAAAGAAGGAGCTTTACAGTATCCAATCATTGCAATTAATGATGCTCTGACAAAACATCTTTTTGATAACCGATACGGTACAGGTCAAAGTACCATTGATGGTTTGTTAAGAGCAACAAACATTTTGTTAGCCGGTAGGATTTTTGTTGTATGTGGATACGGCTGGTGTGCCAGAGGAGTTGCTGATCGCGCAAGAGGAATGGGTGCAAGAGTAATTATAACCGAGGTCGATCCCTTAAAGGCATTAGAGGCAGTTATGGATGGTTTTGAGGTAAGCACAATTCAGAAAGCCGCAGAAATAGGAGATATATTTATTACTTTAACCGGAAACAAGAATGTTATTAGCAAAAGTGATTTTTTGTCAATGAAAGATGGGGCAATTCTTGCCAATTCGGGTCATTTTAATGTGGAAATCGACATTCCTTCTTTGGAAGGATTAGCCCTAAAAAAAGAAATAGTCAGAGAAAATGTTGTTGCATTTATTCTGGAAAACCGTAAAAGGATCTACTTGCTTGCTGAAGGAAGGTTATTAAATTTATCTGCTGCAGAAGGCCACCCTGCCAGTGTTATGGATATGAGTTTTGCCAATCAGGCTTTATCGGTGGAATATCTCCTAAAAGAAAGCGGGTCTCTGTCAAAAAAAGTTTATGCGGTACCAAGGGATATTGATCAGAAAATAGCTTTTCTTAAACTAAAAAGTATGGGTATAGAGATCGACCAACTTACTTCTGAACAAAAAAAATATCTGGAAAGCTGGCAAGAAGGAACTTAGGTTCTTAAAGCCACCCGCTACGCGGGTGTGATCTTTACTATTATGAGTAGGGAATAATAAAGGATAAGAATGATTGTTTATGATAATTTCTGGGATTATTTAAAAGAAGGATTTTTTAATCTTATTTACCCTCTTAGTTGTGAGAATTGTGAGAAAGAAATCAGGGAATCAAAGGGTTATTCAATTTGCAATAATTGTATTACTAAAATTAAATTTATTACCGCTCCTTATTGTTATCAATGCGGAAAACCTCTATCACCGCTGGTATCCTTTGAAAAAAATGCAATTTGCGTTGATTGTCATAATAAAAAAAATCATTTTTATTTTACTCGCTCTGTTGCTTATTATCAGGGTGTAATGAGAAAATGTATTCATTTACTAAAATATAAAAAACAGGTAAAATTAATTAAACCATTAGGAGATATAATGGTTGATTATTTTATTAAGAATAAGGATATCGGTATTCAGGAAATTGACTTAATTATACCTGTTCCCTTATTCAGAAAAGATTACCTGAAAAGAGGGTTTAACCAAAGTAGCTTATTAGCCAAATATCTTGCAGATTATTTTTCTAAACCCTTTACAGAAAATTTATTGATTAAAGATAAGAATAATATTTCTCAAGTAGGTCTTTCAAGGCCAGAAAGAAGAAGTAATGTCAAGCAAGCATATTCTATCGATTCGTCTTGTCTGATAAAGTCTGATTATATTCTTTTAATTGATGATATATACACAACAGGAGCAACCGTAGAGGCGTGTTGCAGAGAATTAAAAAGAACCGATATAAAAAAAATATTTGTATTAACTTTAGCAAGGGGTATATAATAAATCCCTCCTTAGAGCTGTGGTTGAAAGTCGATGCCAGCCGCAGGCGAAGCGACCCACGTAAGGCAACGATTATTAGTTGTTGAGCATGGTGCGGTTTTGGAGTTAGTCCTGCCCTATATTAACAGAATAGGAGAAGAGTATTAGTGAAAAGATAGCGAGGCTCTCAGCAGGCGAGTGTGGGGGAAAAGACCAGGTCAGTCTAAGGAGGGAATTGATTTACCATAAAGAAAAGGTGAGCTAAAGGAGGTTTTATAAAGCCACCCGCTATGCGGGTACGGTATTTACTGAAGAATATATTGGAAAAATAGTAATAAATAATGTTATTATAGTAAAAATTAAGGGTAATTTCAGATATTTTCTACAGCTTCCCGGTATGATAAATTTAACTTAAGGAGGTACATGGTGATGAAATTAATTATAAAAGGAAAGCATATTGATGTAACTGATTCGATTGAAGATTATATCAAAAAAAAGATGAAGAAATTAGAGAAATATTATGACCAGATTATGGATGCAACCGCTACCGTAAGCATAGAGAAAAATAGACAGATATTTGAAGTGACTCTTCAGGCAAGAAGGGCAATAATTAGAGCTGAAGAAGAGAGTGATAATATGTATACCTCTATCGATAGAGTTGTTGAAAAGCTGGAGAGACAAATCATAAAGTATAAAGAAAAATTATATAGTAAAACGTCAGGAGAGCATAATCGGATAAGGGAAATGGTTAACCCTGAGGACGAGACTAGCAAATCTGATGCTTTGGATGATGATGATGTGCGAATTGTTAAAACTAAAAGATTCGTTATCAAACCAATGTCTCCGGAAGAAGCAAGTCTACAGATGGAGCTTTTAGGACATAATTTTTATGTTTTTAACAATGAAGGGACAGATCAGTTTAACGTTATTTATAAAAGAAAAGATGGTAATTATGGGTTAATAGAACCTGAAATCTAAAGAGAGGGAGAGGGGATCTGATGAATAATATCCCAGTAAATGATTTCCGTAATTTTATTATTTCACCTCGTTTTGCTTCTAAAATGGAAGAAATTGAAAAATCGATAAATAAATTAAATGGTGTATTATTTTCGAAAATTGTTTTGGCAGATAACCAGGAAATAAAAGAAATACATGTTATCACTAAGGATTTTTGCAGTCCCAAAAAAATTTCCCGTGACATTGAATCACTTTTGATTGCCAAGCATAATATTGCTATTGATTATCGTAAGATTAGCATTGCCCAGGTTAGAGATGAAAAGGACTATTCTCACCGGTTAAAGTTTTCGGATATCTCAGTTTCCTCTAATGAAGGGCATTTGCAAGTTATAGTAAAACTGGAAAATAATAAACAAATTTTTGAAGGGAAAATAAATTGTGCTAACTGGAGCAAGAATAGAGAATATATCATTGCTAGGGCAACTTTGGATGCAATCACCTCTTACCTAAACGGGAATATATTCTTTCAGGTGGATGAGATTAAAAAATTAAAGATGGATAATAAGGAAATTATCCTGATATCGATCAATTTAATTAATGCACAGGGAAAGGAAAATTTAGTTGGTGCTGCTTTGGCAGCAGAAGAGCCGAACAAGACAGTAGTAAACGCGATCTTAAAAGCGGTAAATAGGAGAATTCTGGTCAGATAACAATCATTTCCTAAATATTAGAGATAGGTCGGTGATTCTTAGATAAAACCATTTAAGCTAAATAATTAGTAGCAAATACTTTTTTACCGAGCGAAGCGAAGCGGTTTTTTGCTTATCCTTTTAGGATAAAGAAAAACCGTGGAGGTGCGATATGAAAATTAACAAAGCTAAAGTAATCAGCTTTTTAATTAGTGTCATGGCCTTGCTACTGGCCGGTGGCGCAAGATTTAAATGGTAAATAACTAAGGGCCACCGACCTATTTTATTTAACCATGAAAAACCACCTTTTAAGAAGGTGGTAATAATTAAATAAAATGGTTTTACCATAAATAAAGATCAAGAGAAGCTATCTGACAATTTTAATCTGAAGCTCAAAATAGAAATTTATATTGCTTATTGTAAAATCTTTGGGGAGAATAATCTATTGAATAACAAGTTAAAAATATATATCTTAATGATTGCGTTTTTAGCAATCATTCTTTTTATTTATTTGATACCAACAATTCCTGATTTATCTGAAATATGGCTTCCGTTATCATTCTTTATTATCATTTCAGTATTGGCAGAATTTATTCCTGTATCTCTTCCTGCTGGTGGGGAAATCACTATAGCATTTCCCATTGATTTTGTTGTAATATTGGTTTATGGTCCTGCTCTAGCCATGATTGTAGCAGTTTTCAGTATTATATGGGAAGTTTTTCAAAAAAAAGAATCCTGGTATAAAACATTGTTTAATGCTTCCCAATATTCTCTTGCTACAGGGTTGGCAGGTTTAGTTTACATTTATACCGGGGGAGTGATAGGAGGACCAAATCTTTTTAATTATATTGTTCCGGCAGCATTGTGTGCACTTGCCTATTGTATAGTTAATTCTTACTTGGTTACCATAGTTATATCTCTTGACTCCGGAATGAGTATTACCAAAGTGTATCGTATTAATATTAAAGAAGTCCTCCCCAGTTATTTAGCCGAGGCCCCTCTGGGTTTTATCATGGCAATTATCTATGCTGAAGTTGGTATACTGGGTATCTTGTTATTTTTCTTCCCCCTTTTATTAGCCAGACGTTCTTTTGAACTTTATACTAGAATGCGTAAAATGTATCTCGATACAATACGGACTTTAGCTGCAGCAATTGATGCCAAAGATCCTTATACTCACGGACATTCTGACAGAGTTTCTAAAATGGCTGTTCAGTTGGCTAGAAAATTGGATTTCTTAGACTCTGAAATTGAATATATTGAATATGCAGCTATTTTACATGATATAGGCAAAATCGGGATTGAAGACCAAATATTGGGGAAAAAAGACAAATTAACTGATAAGGAATATGAGAAAATAAAGGAGCACCCGGTTATTGGTGCCGGAATTATCGAGTCTATTGAATTCTTGAAAAAATGTTCAAAAATGGTTTTATATCATCATGAACGTTTTGATGGTAAGGGGTATCCCGAAGGATTGAAAGGAGAAGAAATTCCCAAATTTTCCCGATTACTATCTATTGTTGATTCCCATGATGCTATGAATTCAGACCGTCCTTATCGGAAAAAATTAACACCACAGGATATACTAAAAGAATTAGAAAAAGAAAGTGGCAGACAATTTGATCCAAAAATGGTAAAAATATTTATTTCCCTGCTAAAAGAAGGGAGGGGTCAGTAATGCTGTATTTGATGATTATTATTCTTGCTGTTATTATTGGACTTATAAGGGGAGGCGAATTAGAAAAATTGTATCATATTTCCATAGAAGGAGTTTATTTATTTGCAATTGCTCTATTATTAAGAGGTTTGATATGGTTTTTTACAGTAATTGATTTTTCGTTTCTTCTCAATTATAGTCCTGTTTTTTTAATTATATCTTATTTTTTATTAATTGCTGCATCACTCCAAAATATGAAGGTACCCGGCTTTAAATATATAACTCTGGGTGTATTCATGAATACTTTTGTTATACTGGTTAATGGTGGTAAAATGCCTGTACTAATAAACCAACAAATAATTCAGGAAATTAATGGAAACACTTTACTGGGAGTAGGGCAAAATACCATCCATTCACTGAAAAGTAATGAAACTCTGTTTGCCTTTTTAGGAGATGTAGTTTCGATACCAAAACCCTTTCCGGGTGCTTCTATTGTAAGTGTTGGAGATATTATGATTTTTATCGGTCTATTTATTTTAATTCAGAAAACAATGATGAAAGAGGATATTTTATCCTAAAAAACTAAAAAGTATATAAAAGTAAAAATTATTATATAAAAAACAAAACTTCTAAAATAGAAGGCAAAAAGAATTTAAAGGAAATTGAGAGGACCAATCATTGTGATGATTAATATAGTTAAAAAAATATTTGGTGATTCCAATACGAAAGAATTAAATAAAGTGAAACCCCTGATAGAAAAAATTAATCAATTTGAAACAGAAATAGCAAAACTAAAAGACGATGAGTTGAAGAAAAAGACAGATTATTTTAGAAAAAAGATAAAAAATGGGGCTACTCTTGATGAAATATTACCGGAAACATTTGCTGTAGTCCGGGAAGCTGCTAGAAGAACAATTAATATGAGGCACTTTGATGTTCAATTGATTGGCGGTATTGTTTTGCATCAGGGTAAAATTGCCGAAATGGCCACCGGTGAAGGAAAAACACTGGTTGCTACCCTGCCTGCTTATTTGAATGCCCTATCAGGGGATAGTGTTCATATTGTCACGGTTAATGATTATTTAGCAAAGAGAGATCGATACTGGATGGGGCCTGTTTATGAATTTTTGGAATTAAAAGTTGGTTTAATTCAACATGATATGAATGCTGGGCAAAGAAAAGAGGCTTATCAGTCAGATGTAGTCTATGGAACTAATAATGAATTTGGATTTGATTATCTAAGAGATAATATGAGTATTCGTCCGGAGGATATTGTGCAAAGTCACCATGGTTTTGCTATTATAGATGAGGTTGATAGCATATTGATAGATGAAGCCAGAACACCACTTATTATTTCGGGACCCACCGAAGAATCTACCAAAAAATATTTCCAGATTGATAAACTGGTTTACCAGCTGAAGGAAGAAGCAGATTATAAAATCAATGAAAAAGAAAAAGCTGCATTTCTAACTGAACAAGGTGTAACAAAAATGGAAAAATTGCTTGGTATCGGAAATTTATATGCACAAAATAATATGACTTTACAACATCATATTATCCAGGCTTTGCGCGCTCATAAACTTTTTAAAAGAGATGTTGATTATGTTGTCAAAAACGGAGAGGTGATTATTGTTGATGAATTCACTGGTCGTCTAATGTTTGGCAGGAGATATAGTGATGGTTTACACCAGGCTATTGAAGCAAAAGAGGGTGTGGCAATTGCTCGTGAAAGCCAAACACTGGCTACCATCACATTTCAAAATTTTTTTCGATTATATAAGAAATTAGCAGGAATGACCGGAACAGCAAAAACAGAGGAAGATGAGTTTATAGAGATTTACAATCTACCGGTTACAGTAATACCTCCCAATAAAAAACTAATCAGGTATAGTTATCCTGATGTTATTTATCGGACAGAAAAAGAAAAATTCAATGCTGTTGTTAAGGAAATTAAAGAATTGCATCAGCAGGGCAGACCTATGCTGGTTGGCACAGTCTCTATTGATAAATCTGAAAGAATTAGCAATTTGCTTAAAAAGGAAAAAATCGAACACAGTGTGCTGAACGCTAAAAATCATGAGAAAGAAGCTGAAATTGTGGCCGATGCTGGTCAAAAGGGCAAGGTAACTATTTCTACCAACATGGCAGGACGGGGAACTGATATTGTTCTTGGTCCTGGAGTAGCAGATTTAGGTGGGCTGCATGTTGTCGGAACTGAAAGGCATGAAAGCAGAAGGATTGATAATCAATTAAGAGGAAGATCCGGGCGGCAAGGTGATCCGGGGTCCTCACGTTTCTTCCTATCCCTACAAGATGATCTGATGCGTTTATTTGGCTCAGATCGTATTTCTGGTTTTATGGAAAAATTGGGAGTAGAAGAAGGGACTCCCATTGAACACCCATTTATTAGCCGTTCAATAGAGGGGGCTCAAAAAA
>CAZPII010000081.1:0-7338 GCA_964586485.1 uncultured Atribacterota bacterium
TCTCTATCTGAAGGGAATCAGCACCAATGATTTCTCCACCGCCCTGACAGCCATTCTAGGAGAAGGCGTAAAAGGACTTTCTCCTGCCAATATCGTACGGATGAAACAATGCTGGGAAGACGAATACCAAAGCTGGACTAAACGCGACCTATCCGATAAACACTATGTCTATCTCTGGGTGGACGGCATCTATTTCCAGGTCCGACTGGATGGGGAACGCTCTTGTATTCTCCTCATCATGGGAGCAGATGCTAAAGGTAAGAAAGAACTTATTGCCATCTCTGACGGTTACCGGGAAAGCAAGATCGCCTGGCGGGAAATGTTGCTGGATCTCAAAGCCAGGGGATTACAGAAGATGCCCAAACTGGCTACCGGTGATGGGGCCTTGGGATTCTGGGCAGCCCTAACGGAGGTCTTTCCTCAAACCCGCAGACAGCGCTGCTGGGTACACAAGACGGCCAATATCTTAGATAAATTACCCAAAAGCATCCAATCCAAAGCCAAGTCCCTGATTCATGAGATGTACCAGGCTGAAAGTAAGAAGAAGGCCTTAGGGGCTTATGATCATTTCCTGGCCGCCTATAGTGATAAATATCCCAAAGCAATCGAGTGTCTGACCAAAGACTCAGAGGATCTTTTTACCTTCTACGATTTCCCGGCAGCACACTGGATACATATTCGCACCACCAATCCAATCGAGTCGACCTTTGCCACCGTACGGTTAAGAACCAAACGAACCAAAGGCTGTGGATCTCGTCAGGCTACCTTAAGTATGGTCTTTAAACTGGCCCAGGAGGCCCAAAAGAACTGGCGGAGGCTTCGGGGATATAAAATGATTCCACTGGTAATCAAGAATAAAAAATTCCGGGATGGAGAGCTGGTGGATAAAGTGGCGTAGCGGTTAATGTTCCAGAGGATGTGAATTTATCCATCCACAACATTTGACAGTATCTCTGTTATAAGAGATAAGATACCTAACGAGGGAAAATCTCTTAAAACAATTATTACTGAAATGGAAGACGAAGTTCTGGCAAATGCTGGAGTTGATGTTTTTGAAGAAGTCTTTAAGCTTATTTTTACAAAATTGTATGATGAAACAAAATCCAGTGGTGATAAATCCTTTATCGATAGAATACTTAAACGTGAGCTAAATGGTGCTGATCTTGGTGATTTTGAAAAAGTCAAAGAAGTTTTGGCCAACATAGATGATTCTGATTTCCGGGTACTTGAATTTAGAAACACTGGCCAATCAGAAGGAGAATTAAAAACAAAAATACAAAACCTATTCAATGAAGCAAAACAAAAATGGCAAGGCATTTTCCCTGAAGGTAGCAATATTACTCTTTCCCCTTCTCATTTATCTGTCTGTATTTCAAGTCTCCAGGATGTTAAATCCAAAACAGGGAGAATATATGATTGACACTGCCTCCGGATCTTGTGGATTCACAGTACATACTATATTTTGGCTTACAGGTCATTTGTTTGAAAATAAAGCAATTTCACAAGAAGAAAAAGAAAATGCCTTAAGAGTTTTTGGTATTGACTTTGATGAAAAGGTTGTCCGCGTGGCTCGCACTCTTAATTTAATTGCCGGTGACGGTGAAACAAACGTTCTTCATTTAAATTCACTGGATTATGAACGCTGGAATGAAACAATACATAATAGAAATTGGTATTCTACTTATGGTAGAGGATATGAGCGACTTGAAAGATTAAAGCAAAATAGTAATCAAAATAAAGAATTTCAGTTTGATATATTAATGGCAAATCCACCTTTTGCAGGTGATATAAAAGAATCCCGCATAATCCATAAATTTGAACTAGGTTATAACAACAGAAATAAACCTAAATCTAAAGTAGGTAGAGATATATTGTTTATTGAGAGAAATCTTGATTTTATTAAACCTGGTGGCCGCATGGCAATTGTTTTGCCCCAGGGCAGGTTCAACAATACATCAGATAAAGATATTAGAGAATTTATTTCCAGCAAAGCAAGAATCTTAGCAGTTGTTGGATTACACAATAATACCTTTAAACCACATACTGGCACTAAAACAAGTGTTTTATTTCTTCAGAAATGGGATGAAGAACTTTGCCCCAAACAAGATGATTATCCTATTTTCTTTGGTGTATCAGAAAAATCGGGTAAAGATAATTCGGGTGAATATGTGTATGTAAAAAATGGATATGGTAGAAATAAACTTGATCATTATGGTCATTTTATTGTGGACCAGGATTTACACAATCATAATGGTGAGCTTGAAGATGGTATTGCTGAAGTATTTATTGATTGGGCAAAAGATGAGAAATTAAGTTTTTGGAGTTAATTATGCAAACATCTGTAGTAAATTATAATAATTTAGATATCGGAACAAGACTCGATGCAGAATATTACAAACCATATTTTTGCATATTGAAAAAAAATTGCAAAGCGTTAAACATAAGAGATTGGTTGAGCTTAGTGTGTCAATTAAAAGCTTTGGAGCTTATTCTCTGTGCAATGAAATGGTATTGGTCGAAAAAGGCATTCCCTTTATCAGATGTAAAGATATTAAAGAAGGATTTGTTGATTTTTCAGATCTGATTTATATAGATAGAAAAACACACAAACTTCTATCAAAATCTGAAGTTTCTCCATATACCGTGATGTTAACAATGTCTGGAACAGTGGGGAAGTGTGCTATTACTGATCCATGGTGGAAATACCCTGTAAATTCCAATCAAGATATTGCCAAAATAAAGACAAACGAACTCATAAACCCCTATTTTTTAAGTGTTTTCTTGAATGGGAAATATGGCAAAAGCCAGATTAATAGGCTTTAATAGGCTGCCTATCGGAAGTATACAACAACACATTTTCATATGGCAAATAAAAAATATTTTAGTTTTTTTAGCATCTAAAAATTTCCAGGCTACTATCACAGACCTTTATATTAAGTCAATCAAGTTTTTAACAGATAGCGAACGTTTATATGCGCAAGCCGAGCAATTACTTCTTTCCGAACTCAATCTTTTAAACTGGAAACCAAAACATCAATCTTCTTTCGTTAAAAATTATTCTGATACTATATCTTCTTCCCGGATAGATGCAGAATATTACCAACCTATGTATGATGAAATCATTGATAGATTTAATAACTATAAATATGTTAATTTGAACGATATTTGTGAGCTGATTGGGCACCCCTCAAATCCTCCTTATGCAAAAAACGAGGAAACTAATAAGACATTCATAGTAACTCAAAAACATCTTGGAAGATACTTTTTAAATGATGATTTTTGGTTAAAGGATGATGCAATTTATACAACTAAAGAATTTATTAAAAACAACAATCAATATCTACTCAGAAATAATGATATCCTTATTTATTCAGTAGGGGCATATATAGGTAAATCAAATATTTACACTACAAATCTTCAAGCAACCATAGGAAGTTTCTTAACTATTGTGAGACTAAAAGAAAATACTATTAACCCATATTATTTGCTTTTACTATTAAATACAGATCTTGGTATTATGATGTCGAAAAGATACCAACGCAGTTTGGCCCAGCCTTACCTATACCCATATGATATTAAAAAATTAACTATACCATTAATTGAAAAGGATATTCAAAATAACATTGAATTGATTATGGTTAAAGCTAAAAAAATATAAATATGTCTAAAAATTTGTTAGAAATTGCCAAACGTGGTGTCGAAATGCAATAGAACAAAATGAAAATACTGCTGAAAATTGGATAAGATCTGAGATAGAAAAATTAGGAATTGATATTTAATGAAAGAATACCTGGATTCCTCTACTCTTCCTTTATTCTATTGATAACCGAACTCAATATTATTTCAACAAATTATTTATATGTTTGTCCCATTTCTTCCTATGTACAATCCTATCTTTCTGTAAAGATTTATCTAATATTTCTGCTTTAGTTAGTTGTGATAAAAATTTCCATTTTTCTCCAAATACATAAGTAGCATTCCCAGTAAATATTGATTCAAGTGTATATATATTTTTCTTCGTAAAACCAAAAATAATATAGCCTCTAAAACCAGCCCTTCCTATAGCTGAGAAATCCGGTTCAATTTTAGTTATTGTTTTAAGTCTATGTATAACAACAGCCTGCTTTTGTTCATTTGTCTGTTGAATAATCGGCAAAACTTTATCTTTTATCTTATTCCAGGGCCATTTCCCAGGAGGAAGCACTTCCCAATTTAAACGTCGCACATTTTTTAAAACATAATCTTCAAGGTCTGCTGTTAAAATTTCACAATAACCAAAAATCTCTAGAAATATATTTATTATATGGAGAGGTTTCTCAGAATTACTTAAATCTAATATTTGTTCCGGAGCCACTACATATTTTTTATTCCCCTTATTTATAACTACTGATAGCTCAACACTTATTGGAGGGATAAACGTTCTTGGGTATCTTTTATAAGGAACATCAACAATTTTGCTCTTTGTTTCCGTTTCATGATATCCAGCCAATTGTTCCCAGGACCATTCCCTTTGCCTGTACGCTTTTTCCATGGGCTGATCTTTGTGAATTAAATATTTTCCTTCTGCATTAAACCTAGATATGGAACCAAAAATAGGCCTTGGTAATACCGTTTCTCCTTCATTTAATGATTCTGTAAATCCTATTTTCTTAATTCTTTCTCTGTTATCTTCACTCACCGGAACGCCTATATTGACCTTTTTACCTTCAATTAAAAATCCCAATCTTTTATCTAATTTTCTTTTTCTTTTACCTGTAATAATCAAATTTTTCTCTCCTAACTTTTACTTCATAAAAATCAACATATAACTTATTACCTGAAACTATTTTCAATATTTTAATGTTCTGTATCTTTTGGCGGACATGGGTCATTCCCTGGCTTAATAGTATCTTTGCTTCTAATTCGACCATTTGTACCCATAACAGCAAGCTCACCACCACCTTGATTACCTAACATCCCTCTAGCAGCATTAATGGCCTGCTGCTGAGTTTTATGAATACTTGAAGCTTTCCCAGCATCATTTCTTTTGTTATACCATTTCCCATCTTTAAGATATATGCTTCTAATTCTGCCTTTACTCATTTTTCTCACCTCTTTTCTCTTTTAATTAATGTCCTTCTGACTCTTTTTTGTAATATCTAAATATCCTATCCCGATCTTCATTTTCTTTGTCACTCTTGTAAAATATCTCAATAAATTCAATGATATCTTCTTCTTCATAGTAAGCATAAATTATTCGTATTCCGCTTTTTACGCCGGTTCCCCTTAGTGATTTACAGGTAAACTTTTTCAGTAGTTTCCGGAATTCTCTTTCAAATTCCTTTAATTTACGTATCTCATTAAATAACTTCTTCTTCTCTTTCTTCACTATACTCCCTCACTGAATAAGGTGTAGTTCGGTAAAATACCGATTCATAATCAATGACATCTCCCTCTTCTGTGGTCATCCAGGGGACATCATTATGAGAATATTCACTTATTTGAGATGCATTCATATCTGCAAGCTTACTTAGAACATCATCAATTACATTTAATTCCCGGGCATTCAGCTTAGATAAATCGGGATCTTTAAGCGGCATATATTTGGTCTGAGGATATTTAAAATATTTATCCTGTATTTTAACTAGGTCTTTCCCTTCCATTTCTTTCACGATCTTAATAAATTCTTTTGGTGTAGGACCATGATGATTTTTAATATAAGTTGCACCAATTAACTGCTCTTCATATTTTTCGTAATAATTAAAATCGATAAAGTAAAGCAGTTTGTATAACACTGTTTGGCCGATATTGGGTTTTGAACCTACTTCCCCTAAAATATAAAGCAAAACTTCTTTGAATTTCTCAATATTTTTTTGAGGAACACTAATTCTTATCTCTTGTTTTTCTTCAGGCTTTGCTTCTTTGTTTTTTTCTAAAACAACTTCAATATCTTTATTTAAATCAAGCAGAATATCTGTTGAGACACTAAAGATCCTGGATAAGGATATTAATTCCTCAGTGCATATTCTACGTTTACCGTTTTCTATTTGTGAAACAGCAACCCTGCTAATCTCCATTCTTTTTGCCAGATCTTCCTGAGAAAGTCCCTCTCTTTCTCTTATCTCTTTTATTCTGTTCCCGATTTTTTTAATTAAGGCATCCATAATGGAAACCCCCTCCATTTATTTTCTTTTTTTAAAATTCAAATTTAAGTCAATATAATTTTATAATATGTTAGATAATAGGTCAATAGCTTGTAATATAATGTTACACTTGTCTTTATAGTAAAGTAATTTTAAAAATCAAATGCAATAATTACTCGGTAAGCATTTATTCCAAAAGTATATGCTAAAGGGATTATCCCTATCAGGATATACTAAAATTGACAAATCTACGCAAATATCCTATTATTTAACTACCTCAGGAGGGTTTCTTTAGCTTTACTTAATACCTAAATAGCTAAAGGAGAATAGAAATATGAAAAAAAATGGTAAAAAATTATTTATCGTAGTAACACATGTTATTAAAAAAGAAAATGATCAATATGTGGCTACCTGCCCGGAATTTGATGTATCTTCTTTTGGTGATACTGTGGAAGAGGCAAATGAAAGCTTAAAGGAAGCTATTCTATTGTATTTAGAAGGTATAGATGAATTAAAAATACGGGACCAGATCTTTAAAGAAAAATCGATTAAAACATATGTAAGCAGACCTAAATTTGTAGTAAATAATTATAAATTTGAAAAGAGACTTGGCAACCAGCCTTTTGTTAAAAAAGAGCCTTTGCAAGTCGCTCTATGTAATTAATGAAAGATGTCAAATATACCCTCCGTAACCGGTAAAGATTTAATCAATAAGCTATGTAATGCCGGTTATACTGTAACAAGAACAAAAGGATCTCACTTTTTCCTAACATTACCAGGGCATCCAAAAAAATCTACTGTTGTTAAAAACACACCTAAAGATATCCCCCAGGGAACACTTTCATCTATTAGAAAACAATTAAGATTAACAAGAGAAGAATTTATTAGCCTTATATCACTTTTGCTATAAAGGAACAAATATCCATGAATTGGTATAGTAAAAGATGGAAATATAGAATTTCATTCACAATAGATCATAATAAAATTGAAGGAAATGAAGTTTTAAAAGATTTCCCACTAAAAGTATCAATTAATAATGTAGATTTAGCCAAAAAAGCTCACCCCAAAGGATGGGATTTTTTATTTACCTCGTCAGACGGGATTAGTAAACTAGAGCATGAATTACAACATTGGGATAACAAGACCGGGAAATTAATTGCATGGGTAAAAATACCTCTCTTGTCTCCTTTTGAAGATACAATTATCTACTTGTATT
>CAZPII010000082.1:0-7314 GCA_964586485.1 uncultured Atribacterota bacterium
ATTTAGAATATCTTCTTCAAATAGAACATGAAAAGAATGAAGTTCTTCTAAATCTAGCCGCTCTAATTTTTTTTTATGTTCTATACAATATAATACAATTTTTCCGACTACCTGGTGGGCATCTCGAAAAGGAATACCCTTTCTGACCAGATAGTCAGCAATTTCGGTAGCATTAGAAAAGTCTCCTTCCAGACTTTTTCTTAAATTTTCCTTTTTAACCTGTAAAGTTTTAATCATACCACTCATAATAATAAGGGAATTTTTTAACACTTCTACTGAATCAAAAAGAGGTTCCTTGTCTTCCTGCATATCATGGTTATAGGCAAGGGGTAGCGCTTTCATCATGGTTAGTAAATTAAACAGGTTACCATAAACTCTTCCGGTTTTACCCCTGATCAATTCTGCTGCATCCGGATTCTTTTTCTGAGGCATAATACTACTCCCTGTACAAAAAGAATCATCCAACTCAATAAACCCAAATTCCCGGGAAGACCATAAAATTAACTCCTCACTCAAACGACTAAGATGCATCATAGCGGTAGCAGTAACTGATAAAAATTCAATAACAAAATCCCTATCACTTACTGCATCAAGACTATTCGGTGAAATTTTACTAAAATGCAATTCTTTTGCTATATATTCCCGGTCAATTGGATAAGAGGTGCCTGCCAGGGCAGCGGATCCTAAAGGTAATACATCCACCCGCCTATATAAATCTTTCAATCTATCCCGATCTCGATTAAACATAAAAAAATAAGCAAGTAAATGATGTGAAAGAAGAAGTGGTTGGGCATGCTGTAAATGAGTATATCCAGGAATAATTACACCCAGATAATCCCGGGAAGCCGCCAGAACAATCTCCTGTAAGATTTCAATATTTTTTTGTATCATATCAATTTCAGCTTTTAAATACATTCTCTCATCAAGGGCAACCTGATCATTGCGGCTTCGTGCAGTGTGGAGCTTGCCGGCTATATCTCCAATTCTTTCCCTCAGTTTACTTTCTACCCAGCTATGAATATCTTCTGCCTGATTATCAATAATTAGGATATTTTTTTCTAGTTCATCAAGAATGCTTTTAAGTCCTTTGGTAATTCTGTCAGATTCTTCTTTTTCGATAATATTACATTTTCCCAGCATCTTTGTATGGGCAATACTTCCTAAAATGTCATACTTGACTAATTTCTTATCAAAGGAAATAGAAGAAATAAAATCTTTCATCGTTTCATCTATTTTTTTCCTGAACCTGCCACCCCATAGTTTTTCCATCTTTCACCCCAAAATCATTTCTTTTTCCTATTAACAGAAGCATAAACCTTACTTGGTAACCCCCAGAGCTGAATAAATCCTTTGGCTAAATCCTGGTTAAAGGTGTCACCTTCATCATAGGTAGCCAGATTAAAATCATATAGTGAATTTTCAGATTTTCTTCCTACAACAACACACTGGCCTTTTATTAGCTTTATCTTTATTGTTCCAGTTACTTTCTTTTTCATGACCCCTACAAATCCATCCAGAGATTCTTTTAATGGCGAAAACCATAAACCGTAATAGGTCAGCTCGGCATACTTATCTGAAATAAGTTGTTTAAAATGCGCCAATTCTCTGGGTAAAACAAGACTTTCTAAAGCCTGATAAGCTTTCAACAGTATTATCGCTCCCGGACATTCATAGATCTCTCTTGATTTGATTCCAACCAATCTATTCTCTACCATATCCACTCTTCCTACTCCGTTTTCTCCTCCTATCTTGTTTAATTTTGAGATAAGGGTTGGCAGTGAGTATTTCTCTCCGTTTATTGATGAGGGAATACCATTTTCAAAATAAATCTCCAAATAGCTTGGTTTGTTGGGAGCATCCTCAACTTTAACTGTCCATTCATAAGCTTCTTCGGGTGGCTCGACCCAGGGATTTTCCAGCACACCACACTCACAGGATCTTCCCCAGAGATTTTGATCAATACTGTAAGGATTATCCACATCCACCGGGACCGGTATATTGTGCTTTTCAGCATACTCAATCTCTTCTTCCCTGGTAAAGCCCCATTCCCTTGCCGGTGCAATAACCTGTAAATCAGGATTTAAGGCAGCTACTGATACTTCAAATCTCACCTGGTCATTACCTTTTCCTGTACTGCCATGGGAGACAGCCTGGGCATTTTCTTTTTTAGCAAACTCTACCAATATTTTAGATATTAATGGTCTGGAATAGGCGGTTGCCAAAGGATAATGTTCCTCATATACGGCTCCGGCCTGTAATCCCGGTAAAATAAAATCTCTGGCAAACTCCTCTTTTGCATCTGCAACATATGATTTACTTGCCCCCACTTTCAGTGCCTTATCTTTTACAAACATAAGATCGCTTTCCTGTCCCACATCAACTGCTACTGTAACCACTTCATCACAATAATTTTCTTTTAGCCAATTAATGGCTATAGAGGTATCCAATCCTCCCGAATAGGCCAATACAATCTTTTTTATTTTCTCCATCTTAAAACCTCTCCTTACCTAAATGGTAATTTATTTAATACTTTAAACTTTCTACACGCTTGACCATAACTAAGTCATATTAAAGATTTCACTGGCAACCCTTATCAGAGTCCATATCTCTTTTTTAAAAAGTTTTTTTTAATTGCTTTTAATTTTATGAATTTCCAATACTAGCAAATATCTTGTCCAGAGCATCAATTAAACCATCAGTTTCTTCTTTCCGAACAATAAATGGTGGCAAAAATCTCAACACATTTCCGGCGGTACAATTGATCAAAAATCCTTGGTCAATCATTTTTTTTACTACTTCCGGTCCTTCTTTTGCTACTTCTAGTCCTATCATCAGTCCTATGATTCGAATTTCTTTAATATAATCGGGATATTTTGTTTCTAATGTTTGCATTTTTTCCCGGAAATATTCTCCCTTTTTCTGACATTCCTTCAATAGATCATCCTGCTGTAAGACTTCTAATAAGGCAAGGGCAGCAGCGCAGGCAACCGGATTACCCCCGAAAGTCGTTCCATGATCCCCTGTTTTAAATACAGTAGCAACTTTTTTCCCAGCGATCAAAGCTCCAAGAGGCAAACCTCCTCCTAATGGTTTGGCCAGAGTCAGAATATCGGGTTCTATATTATAATGCTGATAGGCAAACATCTTGCCGCTTCTTCCCAGACCACATTGAATCTCATCAAAGATTAGCAGCAGGTCTTTGTTGTCACAAAATTTTCTCAATCCCTCTAAAAATTCTGATGTTGCAATATGAATTCCGCCCTCCCCCTGTACTGGTTCCACCAGGATAGCAGCTACATTTTCATCATAAGCTTCTTTTACGGATTCTAAATCATTAAAATTAGCCTGTTTGAATTTCGGTAATATCGAAAGATAATCTTTCTGGTATTTATATTTTCCGGTAGCAGCCAGTGTAGCAATGGTTCTGCCGTGAAAGGAGTTATTCATATAGATTATTTTCCATTTATCCTTATTTTGCTCTTTGAAATATTTAACCGCTAATTTAATGGCAGCTTCATTAACCTCTGCCCCACTATTTCCAAAGAAAACCCTATCTCCAAAAGATATTTTTACCAGCTCTTTAGCCAGAAGAATCTGGGGTTCATGATAAAAAAGATTGGAAGAATGTATTAACTTTTCAGATTGTTTATGAATGGCTTCAACAATCTTTTCATGACAATAACCGAGACTGTTAACTGCAATGCCTCCGATAAAATCATAATACATTTTCCCTTCTATATCCCATACTCTCATTCCTTTACCTTTATCAAGGATCATCGCAGGTCGGCTATATGTCTGCACCAAATATTTTTTTTCATCTTCTATTAATTCCCTGGTACTCATCCTTTCCTCCTCTTATTATCATTCTTTCAATAATCTATAACTAACTATCCATATATCCCGATATCAACACAATTATCTAAGTTGAGATAAATTCTGTTCCAATTCCGCTATCAGTGAATAATTCCAGCAAGATAGAATGAACAAGCTTTCCATTCAAAAAATGCACTTTTTGAACCCCGGCTTCTAAAGACTGAACAGCCGATTTTACTTTTGGAATCATGCCTTTTTGTATTTGACCTGATCTAAGTAAATTTCGAGCTTCAGAAATATTTAAACTACTGATAATGGAATTTTTATTATCCAATTCCCTTAATATTCCATCCACATCTGTCAAATAGATAAGTTTTTCTGATTTAAGAGCAATAGCCACTTCCCCGGCCACAGTATCAGAATTAATATTATATCTTACTCCATTATTGTCTACACCAATAGTGGCAATGACCGGAATATAATTTTTCTCCAGGAGCAAGAATAATATCTCGGGATTTATCTTTTTGATTTCTCCTACAAATCCCAAATCAGTTGATTTGTGTCTTTTAACCGTAATAAGCTGGGCATCTTCTCCACTGAGTCCAATACCCTTTACACCATTTCCCTGGTCCTCAGAGATACATAAATTGATCTCAGCTACTAACCGAGTATTTATTTTCCCGGTTAAGACCATCTCCGTGATATCCATGGTATCCTGATCTGTAACCCTTAATCCATTCAAAAATACAGGTTCTTTGTTTTGTTTTTTCATTTCGCTGGAAATTTCCGGACCACCACCGTGTACAATTACCGGTTTCATTCCAATATATCTCAGTAGAATAATGTCTTTGATAATAGATTTTTCTAAAACTTTCTCCTGCATGGCACTCCCGCCATATTTGATTACAACAATCTTATTCCAAAACCTTTTTATATAAGGAAGGGCCTCACCTAAAATTTTTGCACGATAGTTTCCATTTTTTAACATTTTACACCTGCCAATAATTAAATGTCGCACCCGCATAGTGGGTGAATTAAGAATCCTCTAAAAAGGCTTAACTATTTATTAGCCTTTGTTTCTCTATTTTTTCTCTTGAAATCTCTTTAGAACTTCAGGTAAAAATATTTCAGGTTTTTTTTATGGTTAAATAAAACTAATTATATTTTGTATTAATTTTTACATAATCATAGCTCAGGTCACATCCCCAGGCTGTTGCTTTTTCTTTGCCAACTTTTAAATCGACTATGATTTTAATTTCTTGAGAATTTTCCAAATATTCCTTTAATATTTCTCTCGAATAATCGATCGGTTGACCGTTTTCCACAATTTTTTCCTTTAAAAATAGGTCCACCTTTTCTGTATCTACAAACGCTCCTGAATATCCTACCGCCGCTAATATTCTACCCCAGTTAGGATCCTGGCCAAAAATAGCGGCCTTTACCAGCATAGAATTAATCACCGCTTTAGCGGCTTCTTTGGCATCATCTTTAGAATGAGCATTTTTCACTAAGACCTCAATTAATTTGGTTGCACCTTCTCCATCTCGGGCAATCGCCTTTGCCAGGTATTCCGAAACGATATATAATGCTTTGTAAAATTTATCATAATCTTCTTGGTTTTTCTCGGTAATAAGAGCATTTTTTGCCAGGCCATTGGCCATCAGTAAAACCATATCATTCGGGCTGGTATCCCCATCAACACTGATCATATTAAAGGTATTTTTGACTACTTCTTTTAGGGCCTCCTTTAGAAGTTTTCCATCAATAACTATATCGGTAGAAATAAATCCTAACATGGTAGCCATATTAGGATGGATCATACCAGAACCCTTGGCCATTCCTCCTACTCTAACCTCTCGTCCGCCTATCTCAAAACTAACTGCAATCTCTTTCTTTTTAGTATCTGTCGTCAGAATAGCTTCTGCTGCTTCTTCTCCTCCGGGCACACTTAATTTGAGAACAGCCTCTTTAACACCTTTTTCTATTTTATTCAGAGGTAGAAACTCACCAATTTTCCCTGTTGAGGTTACTGCGACATATTCCTTATTTATTTTTAAACCTTCTGAAACATAATTCACAGTTTCCCTGGCATCCTGTAATCCCTTCTCTCCGGTACAGGCATTTGCTACTCCACTATTGACTAAAATTGCCTGTAATTTTCCCTGAGAGATCGATAGATTTTCTTCAGTTACCCATAAGGGAGCGGCTTTAAATCGGTTAGTAGTGAAAACTCCACAGGCATTGGCTAATTCATCAGAATAAATTAATGCCAGATCTTTTCTCTTCACTCTTATTCCACAGTTCAAACCCGTCGCTTTAAACCCCTTTGGGAAAGTGACTCCTTTGTTGGTATATATCTTAAAACCATTTTCTTTACAACCGTTGTCCATTTTTAACACTCCTTTTTTCTTTTTATAATCAGGAAGTTATTGTTTCATGATTTCCTTTCCTCCATTATTTTTATTCACCTTAGCTCAGACCCAGCTCTTCAGGGAAATCAAACATCAAATTCATGTTCTGAACGGCCTGTCCTGATGCTCCCTTGGTTAAATTGTCAATAACGGAGATAACTTTAATTTTTCCCATTCTTTCGTCTATGGAAAATCCAACATCACAATAGTTCGTTTTATTGACAAATCCTATTTCCGGTAAACTTGGCGGATTAAATATCCTTACAAAAGGTGCATCCTCATAAAAAACCTTATACACCTGTAATATTTTCTCTGCATCATATTGTTTTAAATCCAGATAACTGGTAGACAGGATGCCTCTGCTGATTGGCAGTAAATGTGGTGTGAAGGAAATTCTAACTGGCTTCTTGTATTGCTCTTTTTTGTTATATACTAACGATAACTCCTGCTCAATTTCCGGAATATGATTATGCTTCAGGGTTTTGTATGCTTTAAAATTTTCATTAAACTCCGTAAAATGGAGTCCAAGAGAAAGTTTCCTACCTGCTCCACTGGTACCGGATTTAGAGTCAACTACAATGCCGGATATCTTTACCAAATCATATGCCAACAATGGAGCTATCCCCAAAATAACACTGGTGGGGTAACAACCCGGATTAGCTACCAGTGAAGCTACTTTAATTTCTTTTTTATAAAGTTCAGGAAGACCATATACTACATCCTGCAATAACATTCTAGCTCTCTCTTTATACTCTTTTTTATACCACTCACTATAAATAGTATAGTCTTTTAACCGAAAATCTGCACTTAGATCAATGACTCTTATATTTTTATTTAACAATAACTCTGGTACAATATCCATGGAAACGGTATGAGGTAAAGCCGTAAATACTAAATCTGAATCGCGGGCAATCATATCCAGATTTAACTCAACAAGTTCTTTATCAAGTTGATTTAAAAAATCGGGAAAAACTTCTGCAATTTTTTTACCAACATAACTTGTTGTCACTAGATGTATTAAGTCCACTTGCGGATGTTTTAAAAGTATTCTGATTAATTCCTTGCCTGAATAACCGGTCGCCCCGATAAT